>QHXG01000425.1 GCA_003222845.1 Acidobacteriota bacterium
AATCGCCTAAAAAAGGACGCGTAAAGAGATTCGGTACAATTGCGGGCGAATCTCGACGAGCTGGCGCCGGTTTATAACGTAACGCGGGGGTGGTCTTAATCGTGTCAGAACCGCGAGCGGTAGCGACCGGATCGGTAAGGCAAACTTAGTTTAATAAGAAGCGCGTGGATGATCCGGTCGCTACCGCTCGCGGTTCTGACACGAAGCACCCATTCTATGGACCCTCTCTCGGACAGAAAGGCAATGAACACTAACCGGCGCTGTCGAACTCGCCATTGCGAATCGCCGCCGCGATCTCTTGAATCTCGTGGGACATCGCGCGGTCGGCAGTCAGACGCGGCACGTGAGCGCGGACAATATTGTAAGCTTGTTTCACGCCTTGTCCTGGCTGAAGCGGCGCGCGGTATTCCAACCCTTCGGCGGCGGTTATCAATTCGATCGCCGTAATCAATTCAGCGTTGTCGACAATCGATCTCAGCTTGGTGGCCGCAGTCATGCCCATCGAGACGTGATCTTCTTTGCCGCCATCGGTGGGAACGTTGTCGATGCTGGCCGGGTGGGCAAGAACTTTCGCTTCGTTCAAAAGTGCAGCGGCGACAATTTGCAACATCATGAAGCCCGAGGCGGGGCCGGGATGGGAAGTTAGAAATGGCGGCAGGTCCTCGTTAGCGTCGGGGTTCACCAGGCGATCCACGCGGCGCTCCGTAATGCTCATCAAATCGGTCAGCGCCATTGCGGCATAGTCGAAGGCGAGCGCGAGTGGAGCGCCGTGAAAGTTGCCGCCGGAAATTACCTCGCCAGTGTCCGCAAACACCAGCGGATTGTCGGTTGCGCTGCCTGTCTCGATTTCAATAATTTCGCGTACGTGACTCAGCGCGCCGCGCACCGCGCCATGCACCTGAGGCATGCAGCGCAAACTGTAAGCATCCTGCACCCGCGGATCGTCTTGCAGATGCGACTGCCGAATCTCACTGTCGCGCAGAAGTTCGCGCAAACGCGCGGCAACTTCCATCTGTCCTGGGTGAGGCCGCGCGGCATGAATGCGCTCATCGAATGCGGCCGGTGTCCCGCGCAAAGCTTCGAGCGTCATTGCGCCGGCAACATCGGTGATCCGTGCAACGTTTTCGGCGCGAAATAAGGCCAAAGCGCCGACTGCGGCCATCGCTTGCGTGCCGTTCAGAAGCGCGATGCCTTCTTTAGCATCGAGTTCCAACGGTTCAATCTCTGCGCGTTGCAAGGCATCGGCGCTCGCCATTCTTTCCCCATGATAAAAAGCCTCGCCTTCGCCGATTATCGTTAGCGCGAGATGCGCTAATGGCGCGAGATCGCCGCTTGCTCCCACCGAACCTTTTTCGGGAATTACGGGTGTGACATCGCCCTCGAGCATCTCGATCAAAGTTTCAACCAGCACCGGACGACAGCCGCTGTAACCCTGGGCCAGAACGTTGGCGCGGAGCAGTAACAGGGCGCGCGCTTCCGATTCAGACAGAGGGGGCCCGAGTCCGCAAGAGTGGCTGCGAACCAGATTCAGTTGGAGCTCGCGAAGCTGGGTTGGTTCGATGTGAACGTCTGAGAGTTTGCCGAAACCTGTGTTGACCCCATAAACGGTGCGTCCCTCGGCGACGATATTCTCGACGACTTTGCGGGATTGTTCGACACGCACGCGCGCCGGAGCGGCAAGCGCAACGCGTTCTTTGCCGCGCGCGACCGCAAAGACTTGTGCAAGCGAGAGTCTCTGGCCGTCAAGTTCAAGCATGAGCAGCGAGAAAACAGAAGTCAGAGCATCCGCAGATTACACAGATTACGCAGACAAAAGTTCTTCCTTCATTCTGCGGAATCACCGTAATCTGCGGATGCTCTGACTTCTGACTTCTGACTTCTGACTTCTGCTCTTCGGTCTGGCGTTTCCGAAACATGAATCCTGCGCTCAGGTGTTTGCGTGATCTCAATCTTGCGGATCTCGCCGCCGCGCATGCGCTGGCGCGCACGGCGGGCGCGCCGCACGGTCGCGCGCGTGCCTGACGACGCCGCGCGCGTCCAACTGCTCACGCGCTGAAGTGGGTGCAGCGAGAACTCGTGTCGCGGCAGCACTTCTCCAGTAGCTTCGCGCAACCTGATCGTGCTGACGGCGAAGATGAATAGCGTCGCGTTGAAAACGAACCCCACGATAAAAACTATCCAGCCCGGCACCACACCCACCGTGGCGCGCACCAGGAATTCGTCAAAATTCGTCGCCGGCGTCGGATGCAGATAGACCTTGAGATTCCAGCTCAGCGCCAACAGCGCAAACAGCCATATATAGTTGCGTCGCAAACGCCGCCCGACCGCTTCCCAGACACTGATCGTAAAGTGCGGTGTTAATAAATCAGACGCGAGATGCGACGCCCACTCCTGATCGCGCGGCACGCTATCCGGGGCCAGCATCTGCGCGAGATAACCGGTTTCCATCACGCGCACGCGGCTGGCCCAGATTTCGTAATAACGATAACGGCGCGCTTCCATCACCAAAAAGATCGATACCAGGATCGAGATGATGGGGATCAGAAAATGCGGGTTGTTCGGCGAGCTGAACGCGAACGATAACGCTCCGCCGACGGTAAGCACCGCCCAATACGTGGTGTTGTCGAGCCGCGTCCGCCAGGTGTTCGATCGCTGCACTTCACCACGATAGAAGTGGGCCATCGCGGTACTGAACTCTGCCGGCGAAGGTTTGCGCATTAAGTCAGGCGACTTAGCTTGGTGCCGATCCGGGATCACGGTTTCATGAATAGACGGCGCCACTGGACGTAGTCGTCCAGTGGCGCGCTCACCTGACAAAGTGGCGGCTGATGGATCCCTCGTTGCCATTCCGGCTGCGCGCTTTGGCAGACGAGACGCGACTTGAGAGTCATGAATGCCATCGGTGCGAATTTGGCCAGTGGTTAACTGGGCTGTGTCGGTGGTAGTTGCCATGACGAGGCCGCAAAATATCCGGCGTGGGATGGCCGCGGAGCCGTAAGTCCGAGAAGCTTTAGCTGGTCGGTCTGTTCGATGAGCCTCGGCTTCTCACACGAGATAATAGCATGAAATGCTGATCCGACAAGCTAAAGCTTATCGGACATTGACACTCATATTTCGCGCACCTATAGTTTGAGTTTCGTTATTTGAAGCAATGTTTTCGGCTCTGCAAAGGGCGCCAGACGAGAGGCGCGAGTATTGGATGCGCGAGGCGCTGCGCGCGGCCTATGAAGCGCGAGACCGCGACGAGGTGCCCATCGGAACCTGCGTGGTTGTCGATGATGAGTTGCTGGCAGTCTCGGGCAATCGCACGCGCACCGATTGCGATCCGACCGCGCATGCGGAGATTGTGGCGCTGCGCGAAGCGGCGCGGAAATTCGGGAATTACCGGCTGACAGAGGCAGTTGTTTACTCGACCATTGAACCGTGCGCGATGTGCGCCGGGGCGCTGATTCAAGCGCGCGTCAAAGGTTTGGTTTATGGCGCTACCGATGAAAAAGCGGGCGCAGTCGAATCTCATTTTCATATCTGTGACGCCGAACAACTCAATCATCGCGTGGAGATAGTCAAAGGAGTCCTGGAAGCTGAGTGTCGCGCGCTGATGCAGGAGTTTTTTCGCACCAGAAGATAATGCGAATCGTTTAGAGTCGGGCTACCGCCCGGCTGAGCGGGAGTAACCCGCTTCCAAACGATCGGGTCAATCGCGGAGAGGTCGCATAGTGGATTAGTGCACCGGTCTCGAAAACCGGAGTGGGTTTACGCCCACCGTGGGTTCGAATCCCACCCTCTCCGCCAGAAGAATTGCGGATTGCGGATTTCGGATTGCGGATTGTCTTTGAAGCGGGCGGCCTTCTTAAATTCCGCAATCCGCAATTCGCAATCCGCAATTCTTCGCGGGGGGTGATCAAAATGAAACACAGACAAGAACGACTAATTACTCTTTCGATCTGCGCATCGTTAGTGTTCGCCTCCGCGCTCGGCTGCAAGATGCTGGGCAAAAGGAATCTTAACAGGCCATCAAGCAGCAGTGACGACAATCCTTACGGTGGTTCTGATAAAGCCGGCGACGGCCTGAGCCAAAAGACCAATCTCTATATAAAGGAATGCGTCAATAGATATTCCAACAGCGTAATGGATAGTTACCAGCGCTACGCTTCATGGCTTAAAGACATCGAGAGAGGTCCAACCGGCAAAGAGGGTATCGTTTACGGCCTCTACGACATTAATAGTGACGGCCAGGATTGCATCGATGCCATCAAGAAGGCCAAGGGTATCAATCCTGAACTTCCTGAAGCTGAAGCTTCCGCGGATAAATATGCGAGCGCCCTGAAGGAAGCGATCAAACAGATCAAAGCCATCTATCCTTACTATAACCACGAAGATTATAAGGACGACGGGTTTCAGCGGGGCAAGGAGGCGCATCCTGCTCTGCTGGCAGCCTTCAGAAATTTCGAGCAAGCAAACAAGAGCTTCAACGCTCAAGTCGATAAACTGGAAGATCAGGTCGCGCAAAAGAACCTGGAGGAGTTTAAGGACGATCCGTCGAGAAAATATGATTACGCCGTGGTCGACACTGGCATCAAGGCCAAGAAGATCATGAAGTTTGTCAGCAGAACCGAGTATCTTCAGATCAGCGTTGAGCAGTTGCAGCCCATGATTGAGGACTTTGAGAAGTCGGTTAATGAGTTGAAATCGGCAGCGGGAAAGAGACCTTTGGGAAGTCTCTATGTTTCGAGCTGCGACGACTTTCTGAAGGCCGCGAAAGAGTTAATGCGCCGCGTTCGCGACAAAAAGCCGTTCACGGGTATCGAGAGAAGTTGGGTAGGAACTTCTTCCGGCTGGATGGTCGAAGGGTCTCCCGATAAGTTGCTGCATCAATACAATGAGATGGTCTCGCGGCGCGGCATGAGCGGATGAAGAGATTTCGGATTTCGGATTTCGGATTGTTTTGAACTAAGGCGTTTTGGCTTCTTAGCGGTTGTTTTTGAATTCCGCAATCCGCAATCCGCAATCCGAAATTCTTCCCGCGGAGAGGTGCAAGAGTGGTTGAATTGGCAGCACTGGAAATGCTGTGAACGGGGAACCGTTCCGTGGGTTCGAATCCCACCCTCTCCGCCACAAGAATTTCGGATTGCGAATTGCGAATTGCGGATTTGGAATTTGGAATTTGAGATCAGCGGTTCGTCGGAGCGCGACCCAAACCAAAATGATCAGCTCAAACAGAAAGAAGACGGTTCGGTCTAAATTGACTCGCGCTCTTTCAGCGGTTTTACTATCAGCTACGACTGTGATGAGCTGCTTCGGCTCAAGGGTCCTCGCTCAGAAGCGTCGTGCAGTTCAGCATCTCTCCGTCTGTGGCAATCCAAATTTATCCTGCAAGACTTCGGCTACGTTTGAGGCGAACGATCTGCCGTTTCGCGTGCCGAAAAATGCCGTCATCTATGACACCGAACTCTTTTATGCAATCGTACTGAAAACCGTTGGGACGAGCGATCAGGATTGCGAGGTCTTTGTGCCCGAAAGCGAACGCACCGAAACCCAGGGGCTGTTTCCCGATCACAAGGTCTTCGCGTCTCGCTGTCCTGAACCGGGCAACTTGTCTTACTCGAACACCAGTTCGAAGCATCGCTTCATGGCGGTGTATGCCGGAACCACGCTCGCCGAAGCCAACCGCATGTTGGCGGCCGTGAAAGCAACAGGAAAGTTCCCGGGAGCAAACATTCGCCGGATGCGAACTGGATTTAACGGAACCTAGCACTTCTCTTTTGGGGGGTTGATCATGGACGACGACAAACTGGCAATCGAAGAAGCGCGACGCGCCGGTCAGCACGGCTCAGTCAAATCGCAGGTCGAAGGCGAAGTTCAGGCTGAGATTGCCGAACATGCGGCCCAAACACCACCGCCAGAAAGCGAAAGAATCGGGCAGCTCGCTGGTGAGTTTCGCGCCAAGGCCGTCGACGAAGTTGTCGATACTGAGCGCGAAGTCGAACGTGCCCGAGGAGTGGCCCGGGTCTCACAAGTTGTCGATTACATTTTTTATGTGATCTATGCGCTGCTGGGACTGCGTTTCCTGCTGGCCTTACTTGCTGCCAGAAGCAGCGCTGGATTCGTACGCTTCATCGTCGCGGTTACCGATCCTTTTTACAGACCCTTCCGCGGGATAGTCTCCAGTCCCAGCACCGATAGTGGCCACACCCTCATGCTGCCGCTGGTGATTGCCTTCATCGTCTACCTGTTACTTCATCTCGGCATCAATGGTTTGCTGCGTATCATCGCGCATCGCAAGACGGCGATATAGTCGATTTGCGATATTTTGATCACCGCTTAGAGTTGGTGAATTCAACTTACGAGTGCAACAGTTGAATTCGTTTTCGCTCCGGAGGGAGCGAGATGTTTATAGCTACGGGCGCACGCCCTCAGTTCTCGCTCCGCTAGGAGCGAAACCGGCAGCGGAACCTTCGCCAAGGCAGGCAAAAGCGATTGCGCTCCTACGGAGCTTGGGTTAAATAAATGACCGCCAAGCTATAAACATCTCGCCCCTCTGGGGCGAAGCGACAAACAATGTACTGTTGCGCTTCCAGGTTGAATTCACCGTTCTATCAAGAAAAGTTTTTCAAGTTACTAACTCAAAGAACGAAACACCAATCGGCAATTGGCATTCGGCGATCGACAGTGCTTTAATTACTCATCAGACTTCGGGCTCCGCACAACGATCGTCTTGTGAACCCCGCCAGGCCGGGAACGGAGCAACGGTAGCAACGACAGCGTGTGTTGCGGGTAAGTCCGAAGTCTGGCTAACTAGAAAAAG
>QHXG01000426.1 GCA_003222845.1 Acidobacteriota bacterium
CGCGCGATGAAAACCTGGTTACGCGGCGCGTCGCCGTGAAAACTATCCGGCCCGATGTGCTCTCTGATGAGGACTTGCAGGAAGGCGAAGCGATTGCCCGGTTCGAACGCGAGGCGCGCACCGCCGCTTCGATTCAGCATCACAACGTCATCGCGGTGACCGACTTTGGCAAGAGTGAAGAAGGTGTCTTCTTTCTGGTGATGGAATACGTCGAGGGGGAATCGCTCTATCAACTTCTGCGACGCGAAGGCACGGTCACGGTGCAGCGCGCTCTCTCGCTGCTGCGACAAGTCAGCGCCGGCGTTGAAGCCGCGCATGATGAGGGCATTCTGCATCGGGATCTAAAACCAGCTAACATTTTTATCGTGCAGAAAAAGAAGAAAGACGGCTCGATCTCTGGGGATGACGTAGTAAAAGTTGGAGATTTTGGTCTGGCAAAGATCATCAGCCAGAGCCAGACTGGCTTGACTTCAGGTAGCGGCCCGGCCTCGCGAGGAATCCTGGGCACGCCCGAATACATGGCGCCCGAACAGATGCATGCGGGAGCCACGCTTGATGCGCGCGCAGACATCTACGCGTTAGGCACGATTGCTTATCACATGCTGGGCGGAAGGCCCCCGTTTTCCGGTGACATCATGCAAATCTTTGCGCAGAAACTCACGCAGGAGGCTCCCTTGCTGAGCACGTTGCGCTCCGACATTCCAAAGCCCGTCGAAGAAGCTGTGATGGATGCGTTGAAGAAAGAACCGGATGGCCGGCCGCAGACGGTGGCGAAATGGTTTGCGGAATTTGATAAGGCCGCGAGTGGTGCGTCAGTCGTTGAGGAGAAAGAAGGCGAATCGCGTCTGGTTGTAATGGCGCCGAGCGGCGCGGAAGTTTATGTGGATGACGAACGTCACGGCAGCATAGGCCGGTCAGGCCGTGTCATCTTGACGTCAATTCCGCCAGGCAAACACGTGTTAAGGGTTGCACACGGCGGCGACGAAGATGACGAGCGAGTGATCGAAATCCGGCCTGATGCCGAGGAGCAAATTATTCAGGCCCAGTTCAAGTCAACGCCCTCCAGCGGCCTGTCGCCTTCGCAAGGTGGCAGTCTCGGCAGTGTTTCCGGCGTGGCCTTGAGCGCGCCCGCCATTGTCGCGTGTACCCGTTGCGGCTCGCGGTTCGCGGCGGGAGCGAAATTCTGCGGTCGTTGTGGCAATACTACGTTTGAAGCCGTCCCCACTGAAAGCATGATTAATCGCCAGCCGCAGCCCACGCCGTCACCCAGCTTGAATCAACCGAGCCTCACTGGCGCCACCGGCGCGGCAAACAAAATCCGTTGCACTCGCTGCGGCATAGAGCAGCCCGCGGGCACCAAATTCTGCGGACGATGCGGCGCATCGCTCGGCGGATCTCAGATCGCGTGGACTGCGCCGCGACCAGTCGAGGTAGTTTGTCCTGGCTGTCGCGTCAGCTATCCCTCGGGAACAAAATTCTGCGGGCGTTGCGGGCGGACTTTGTGACACGAAGTGCCAGGAATTTGTAGGTAACCTCTCCCTCTCCCTTTGGGAGAGGGTCGGGGTGAGGGCCTAGCGACGGAACCAAAAAACACCTCCTTCTACTTTTTCATCGGGGCGGACAGGGAAAAAGGATGGAGGAGAAATTTTCTTTGCTTGTTACTCAGCTAAGCCCTCACCCCAACCCTCTCCCAAAGGGAGAGGGAGCTTACTTACAAACTCTTGGCGCACTGGAGCTGATCTTCTGCCTTGAGTGTCGTTTACCTTCTCGTATAGACTTGCCTACGAATTCGAACCGTGCGAGATGGGATGCGCTCGGTATCGATATTTCCATTACGAGTAACTAACGAGGCCCCTAACCATGAAGCGCTGCCCGCAATGCAATCGCACTTATGATGACGACGCTCTGAGTTTTTGTCTCGATGATGGTTCGCCGCTGGTGAGCACCAGCGCTCCGTCGTCCTTCGATCCGAGCGCAACCGTACAATATCCGCAATCGCATGAAACGTCGCCACCGCCGACGATCGCTTATCCCGGCGCGACACCGTCACTGACCCCGCCGCCAACCCCGCCGCCGGCCTGGTCGCCGATGCCCATGGCGCAACCGCAGAAGCGTAGCGCGTGGCCGTGGATCCTGGGAATTGGCGCCGTCCTGGTATTTTTGGGAATAGGGCTGGTGATTCTGGTATTCGCAATCGCCAGTATGACCAGCGACAACAGCAACAATCGCAATTCGAACAACGCGAACTCGCGATTGGCGAATCGAAATACCAACGAGAACACGAATAAGAATACAAACGCTGCGAGTAACGAGAATGCGAATACGCGCTCCACCCTAGCGACGTTCACCGACGATTTTTCCACTGAGACTTGGGGCGTGGGCTCGTCGCAGTACGGCAAGACCTGGTATCAGGACGAGGAATATCACCTGCACGCCACCAAAGGCGGCTACATCGTGATGTATGGTCCGGACAAAAAGGAATACCGCGACGAAAACGCGACGGTGCGGGTCGGCTTGCGCAGCGTCGATGGTGATTCGCCCGAGAGCGGCTATGGGTTGACTGTTCATGGCGAAAAGAAAGATGGGAAGCTCGAAGATTACGGTTTCCTGATCTACAACGGAACTAATCCAAAGTACGCAGTCGTGTTGCATAAAGCCGGGAAAGAATCCAAGGTCATCGATTGGACTTCTTCCAGTGTGATTCGCACCGGCACTTCGCCGAATCAGATCGAAGTGAGAATCCGCGATCTCAAGATGGACCTCTATATCAATGGACAATTCATTACCTCGGTCACCGATGAAGCAAACTACCGGCGTGGACGGGTGGGGCTATACACAAGTGACGTGGGTGAAGTAGCCTTCGACGATTTGGAAATCAGTAAATGATGCCCGGCGATGCGTGTTACCTTACGAGTCCTGGCCGGCCCCTACACCGGACGCGAGTTTGTCTTCGACCAGCATGACACTTTTCTGATCGGCCGTAGCGAGAGCGCGCACCTTTATCTTCCCGAGGATCGTTTCTTTTCCCGCCATCATTGCCTGCTCGAGATTGCCCCGCCGCGCTGTTTTCTGCGCGACCTTGGTTCGACTAACGGCACCTTCGTGAACGGCCAGAAAGTCTCTGAAGCTTTCCTGCACAGCGGAGACCGGATTCAAGGCGGCCAGACTGTGCTCGGAGTCGAGGTTCAATCCGACAGGGCGGCGACCACCGCACCACTCGAAATGCCGACCTTGACCGGGCCCACGCTGCTCTTTGTGGAGTGCGCGAATTGCGGTCGGCGTGAACAGACTGAAGGGTCCGCCGTGAACGAACCCATGACTTTTCTGTGCGAAGAGTGCCGCGAAGAATTAAGGAGGCAGCCGCAACCCGTTCCCGGCTATACGACGATCAGAGTGCTGGGACGCGGCGGGATGGGCTGCGTCATGCTGGCTCGAGAAGAACGAACGGGAAACGCAGTCGCCATCAAAACGCTCTTGCCGGAGATCCCGGTCACGGATCAATCGTTGCGCCGCTTCATGCGCGAGATTGAAGTCGCCAAAGCGCTCGACCATCCGAACATCGTTCGCTTTATCTCCAGCGGCACGAACAACGGCGCGGTCTACCTGGTGACTGAGTACGTAGAAGGTTCCGACGCGGCCCGGCTGGCCGATGCACAAGGTGGCCGCTTGCCTTATGGCCACGCGATCAATATTGTCGCCCAAGCGCTCGACGCGCTCGCTTACGCTCACGAAAAAGGTTACATCCATCGCGATATCAAAGAGTCGAATATCCTCGTCAAGGGCAGCGCGCCCGATTTCACCGCTAAACTGACCGATTTTGGTCTCGCGAAGAGTTTCACGCAGTCAGGCATGAGCGGCATCACAATGGCCGGGGACATGGCAGGCACGTTTGCTTATATGCCGCCGGAGCAAATCAAGGACTTTCGTAACGTGCGTCCCACTTCGGATATTTATGCGATCGGAATGACCGCCTACAGTCTGCTCGCGGGCGACACGGCACTCGACGTCGGCCCGAAACAAGACATGGCGGGAACGGTCAAAGCCATCTTTGAGAATCCGATCATCCCACTGCGACAGCGCGCTCCCGAGGTCCCAGCGAGCGCTCGCCAAAGATCCGGCGCAGCGTTGGAAATCCGCCGCTGCCATGCGCACGGCGTTAATGCATTCGGCGTGAAATTGGACAGGATTTACAAGATTTACAAGATTAGATTCAACCCGTTTATGTCATCCTTTCTTGTCAATCCTGTCAATCCTGTCAATCCTGTCAATCATGTAAATCCTGTCAAGCCTTCTTTTCTTTGTTTGAAAAGATCCGAATTACGAGCAACGCCAACGCAACCTTGCTCCGCGCCGAGACATCCTTTAAGATTGCCGAATGCGACGCACGCGTCGTGAATTAGATCGATGGGCTCCCGGGCTTTTGGGTTTATTTCCTGTGAGGTTTCTAAGTGAAGAATAAATTCTCGCTGGCGCTAATGGCGCTGATCATTCTGGCTCTCTCTCTTCCGGCTTTTGTTCTGGCTCAACAAAAGCGCGATCAATCGAACAGTTCGGCTGGCGTGGGAACCACCTCCAAGTCCGGACCTCCAGCTTCAGCCCCGATGCGGCGGCCTCGTACGCACAACCCAGGCAACGCTGTGGCCGCCGTCGAGCAGGATTTTAACGAGGCCCTGAGCGTCATCCAGGCGCATTACATCGAAGGCAATAAGCTGGATCTCAACAATGTCTATAAGTCATCGATCATCGGCGCCCTACGGACGCTCGACCCGCATTCAAACTATTTCGATAAAGAAGAATTCGACGAGTTGAAGACGGACCAGCGCAGCGAATACTTTGGCATCGGCGCTTCCATACAGAACTACGCCATCGGCGATGCGGTTGAAACGTATGTCGCCGCGACGTTCGAGAATGCGCCGGCATCGCGCGCCGGATTGCGCTTCGGCGATCGCATCGACGAGGTTGACGGAGTGTCGATGCATGGCAAGTCTTCCGCCGAAGTGCGCGACAAGATTCGCGGACCGCGCGACAGTCACGTGAAGCTTACGATTACTCACGCCTCGACGGGCAAGACCGATCAGGTGGAAATTGTGCGCGCCGCCGTGCCCCAGCCTTCAGTGCCGGATGCATACATGATTCGTCCCGGCATCGGCTACATCGACATGACTCGAGGGTTCAACTATGACACCTGGGATGGACTGCAAGAGGCGCTTGATTTCCTGCATAAACGCAACATGACGTCGCTGGTGCTGGATCTGCGCAATAATCCGGGCGGGTTTCTCGAGCAGGCAATTCGGGTAGCAGACACGTTTCTCCCGGCTGGCCAGATAATCCTGACACAGAAAGGCCGCAACGGCTTGAATGATCGCGAATACAAATCGCGCAACACTCAACCGGATCGGACCCCGCTGGTGATTCTGGTCAACGATTACACTGCTTCGGCTTCCGAGATTGTGGCCGGCGCCATGCAGGATCATGACCGCGCGCTGATCGTCGGACAGACGAGCTTTGGCAAAGGCCTCGTGCAAAGCATTATCCCGCTGGAGGGCGGCGCGGGTCTGACCCTGACTTCGGCGAAATATTACACGCCTTCGGGCCGTTTGATTCAGCGCGACTATTCCGACGGCGGCTTCTACAACTACATCTATCGTGGCGGCACGCTCCGAGACAACAAAGACAATAAGCCGGGAGGCCCTGCCAAGTTTACCGACACCGGCCGGCCCGTGTATGGCGGCGGCGGCATCACGCCGGACGAAGCGGTGAAGCCGCTGCTGCTCACCCAGATGCAGGTGCGTCTGCGCGATCCGATATTTTTCTTTTCGCGCGATATGGCAAACGGACGCGTCCCAGGCTTGGAGAAATACAAAGTCGATCGCGCTATCGAGTTTGGACACGATCTTGAGGCGAATGATTTTCCGATGACCGATGCGGTATTCCAGGCCTTCAAAGCTTACGTGTCGAAGGATGCAAACTGGAAAGTCTTCCTGCCGCAACTTGATCGGAATAGTGAGTTCATAGAGACCCAGATCAGATATCAACTTGCCCAGGCCGCTTATGGCACCGTCAGTGCTGTACAAGTGCTGACCAGAGAAGACCCACAGGTCGCAAAAGCGATTGAAGTAGAACCGCGTGCGCGTGACCTCGCGATGGCCGCCATGCGCTCACGCCTGCAGCAGCCCTAATTATCGAGAGAAATCTTGGCAACATGCAGAGGCGGGAATAGTCCCGCCTCTTTTTACGTAAGCCTAGTGTCAGAACCCCGAGCGGTAGCGACCGGAACCTATCACTTACCGTCGATCGAAGCACCACCCTATTAGTTTTTTTAAAAGTTGCGTTGATGATCCGGTCGCTACCGCTCGCGGTTCTGACACAACGCTTTCACCGTGGCAGGTTCCTCGCTCTCACCTTTGATCGGACTCTAGCGTGTTGCGAGGATAAAACAAAGTCTTGCGGCTAAAACTCAATCAATGTTATGCTTTCAGGTATGGTAAAAAAGTCCGGAGTGAACACATCTGAGCTGGGTGATGCTGTGCGTCGTCGACGCGAACAGAAGGGAATGAGTCTGCGTGACGTTGCCGAAGAAACCGAAGTGTCCGCCTCGACGTTATCGCGGATCGAAAACGGCACGGGCAAACCTGACGCCGACAACATCGCGCGCCTGGCGGCGTGGCTCGATATGCCCATTGAGCGCGTAATGCATCCGGGGTCTCGCAGCGCGGCGGATCCGAAGCCCGTCGTGTATTATCCGCACGAGTCGACCCCCGAGATTGTCGAAGCACACCTGCGCGCCGATCGACATTTGACACCCGAAACCGCGAAAGCCTTGTCCGAACTATTTCGAGTTGCGTATACACAATTCAGTCAGACCTCGACCAAGAAGAGAGGGTAGCTCTGGAGTGATCTCCATGCCTCTGAGTCCGAACTACCGTGGGACTCACCACAGAGGCACAGAGATCGCACAAAGGTCCACAGAGATGTTTACGCTATAATCATCATGTGAAGAATCTGCTTTTGCCTCCCTCAGAGAAACGAAAACAATTCGAATTGCGCGCGCTGGCGCTGCGCGATTTCGCCGGAGTCGACGGAAGCCAGCCGCTCGATCCATTTGCGCTCGCACATTTCGCCAGACTTTTGGTTGTCGATTTCGATCAAGTCGAAGGGCTGTCGCCGGAATCGCGCACGCACTTATTAGGCGCTGGCGGAAACGAGTGGTCCGGCGGCGCCTGCTCGCGAACACTGCCGAATGGCTGGCGATTGGTAATTCTGAATCCCGCGCACGGCGTGCAGAGAAACCGCGCCACCCTGATGGAGGAGATCGCGCACGTTTTTCTCGGACACAAACCGAACCGCCTCGCAGTTATTGGCAGAAACGCGACTGTAAGGGAGGGTGCAACAACTCGCGAAACACTCGCTCGCGAATATAACCACGCCGATGAAGAAGCCGCTTACGCAGTCGGCGCAGCCGCACTGGTACCTTACGCAGCGTTAAGAAGTCTGGTCTTTCAAGGTCGTCAGTCGCCAGACATTGCTCGTCGTTTTCGGGTCAGCCGGCAACTCGCCGAGTATCGCATCAAGGTCACCCATTTATGGGCCGATTATCGCTCGTTACAAAACCGAGAGCGGTAGCGACCGGATCGATTATGATATAAGACGGCGATAGCAGAGGACTTTAAGAAGCCGGTCGCTACCGCTCCCGGTTCTGTAACGGTTGCCCAACACGTATAATCAAAAGCTGAGGTTGCATCGACGCGCGTTTATTCATGCCGGAAGCCATTCAAACACCAGCAGCAGGTTTGTCAGTAGTCGATAAGCTCCGCATGCTGCTCGATATCACCAAGACGATTAGTCGATCGCTGGATCTTGACGAGGTGCTCAACGTTGTCATGGACACCTTGGATTCGCTGATCCCTTACGACGCGGCTGGCATCTATTTGGTGAAATGCTCACGGCCATTGGCTGAGCGGGATGGCGAGCCCGACGAAACCTGCGTCTTTCACACCGAAGCCGTGCGCGGTTACGACATCGCCGATTTGCAGGAACTTCGTCTGAAGATGGGCGAGGGCCTGATCGGCCATGTGGCGGTGAGCGGGAAGCCGTATATCGCGCGCGACGTTCGCAACGATCCTCGTTACATTAACGCCCGTGCCCGCACCCGTTCCGAGATGGTCGCGCCCATCATTTCCAATGAAGAAGTGATCGGCGTGTTCGATCTTGAAAGCGATGAATTGGACGCTTACTCTGAGGACGATTTGGAAGTGCTGATGCTGCTCGCGTCACAGGTCGCAATCATCATCGACAAAGTGATGCTGCACGAGCAATTGATCGAAAAGCAACGGTTGGAGACGCAACTCGAGGTAGCCCGCCAGGTTCAGCTTGAACTGTTGCCGCCGCGCGATCCGCAGCTCGAAGGCTTCGACATTAGCGCTTACAACTTTCCCACCGAAGAGGTTTCGGGTGATTACTACGATTGGGTGCGCGTCTATGACGATCAGATAGGCGTGGTGATCGCCGACGTAGCCGGGAAAGGCGTGCCTGCGGCATTGCTCATGGCGTTTCTACGTGCCAGCTTGCGTGCGGCTTCGCACATTGGCTATGCGCCTCACATTTCAATGTCCAAGGTCAATTATCTGCTGTGGGAATCGATCGAACGCAACCAGTTTGTAACTGCTTTCTATGGAATTCTTGATGCGACCAATCGCACGCTGGCGTACTCGAACGCCGGGCACAATCCGCCGCTGCTGATCGATGTGGACGGGAAAACGCGTTTTGAAGAACGCGGCGGCGTGCCGTTG
>QHXG01000427.1 GCA_003222845.1 Acidobacteriota bacterium
AACACAGCTAATTAGAGCCAAAGTCTCCAGTTTGCCCGGCGACGATCTGATTGTTCTAGACGAAGCTGGGCAACATCTATACATCGTCAGCGGCGATCCTGAAACGAGCGATCGCGGCAATGCCTCGTCGATCAGCTCGTCACGATATCAAGTCAGAGCTTCTCTGGTGGTGGATGGCGAACCCCTCGCAGTCCTTCCAATGCGTTTGAATTCAGATGCTCTCAGCGATCTGGTCGTGTTAAGCAAGGGTCAGAACGCTCCCAGCGTAATGATGACCACGCCCGCAAGTACGTTCACGGTCACTAACACGAACGACAGCGGAGCCGGTTCTCTGCGGCAGGCGATTACTGATGCCAACAACAACCTTGGCGCGGATGCAATCATCTTTAACATTCCCGCGGGCGCACCAGGTTGTAATTCAAGCACCGGCGTTTGCACGATCCGTCCGGTGAGTCCGGGCCTGTCGGCGATTGTGCAAGCGTTAACAATTGATGGCACGACCCAGCCCGGATACTTAAATAGTCCATTAATAGAAATCTCTCCCAGCGGAGCGACGACCGCAGGACTCGATGTTCGAACCAACAATTGTGTAGCCCGCGGGTTGATGATTGATCGCGCGACAGGAGGCTACGGCATACGCCTTGTAGGAAGCGAAAGCATCATCGAAGCTAACTTCATTGGCACCGATGGCATTGCAAGGATCGGCAATGCAATGGATGGCATTCATATCCAGGGATCGAGCAACAATACGATCGGTGGGACCACATCAGCAGCGCGAAATATTATTTCCGGCAACAGTGGGGCCGGCGTCTCCCTCGCTGCCACCGGCTTAAATAATAAGATTGAGGGAAATGTTATCGGTAGAGACAAGAATGAAACTGGAGCGCTCGATAATAACGATGGAATTTTGATTGGGACCACTACGACCACTGTTATAGGCGTAGCCGGTGACGGATCAGGCAAAGGCAACGTGATTGCGAGTAATATGAACACCGGCGTCACCGTCCAAACCGGCAACCGGAACCGAATAAGTCAGAACTCGATCTATTTTAATGTCCATCTCGGGATCGACCTGGGCTCTAATGGAGTAACGCAGAATGATTCGTGTGACCCGGACACGGGGGGCAATGATCTTCAGAACTTTCCGGTGATCGCTTCAGCAGTAAGCTCCGGCGGCAACACGACCATTGAAGGTTCTCTGAACAGCGAAGCAAGAAGGACGTTTACGCTCGACTTCTACGTTAACGACTTCTGCGATGATACCGCGCCCAATAACTTCGGCGAGGGACGAACATTTCTCGGGTCCAAAACAGTCACGACGGACAGTAGTTGCAACGCTGGGTTTACCGGCGCGAACGCGGCCATCTTCCCAGTCGCGTTGGCGGCAGGGAAGGTCATTACGGCCACGGCGATCGACGAGTTTGGGAGTACCTCGGAATTTTCGCAGTGCTTTCCGGTGACTGGGCCGTCGCCCTCACCCAGTCCATCGCCATCACCGAGTCCGTCACCATCACCATCACCAAGTCCGTCACCATCACCAAGTCCTACATCATGCGCGCAACCTCCCTTCGGAATGGTCAGTTGGTGGCCGGGCGACGGTAATGCCAATGACATTCAAGGCACGAATAACGGCACGCTGCAAAATGGCGCGACGTTCGCTCTGGGCAAAGTGGGCCAGGGATTCAGCTTCGACGGCGTGAACGATTTCGTCGACGTATCTTCAACTGCCTCGCTCAACCTAACAACGGCGGTGACCGTTGACGCATGGGTGCAAGCCACTACACCGGCGGCCCCAACGAATCAAGTGATTGCCGGCCGACCTTTCGGCTATCAACTCCTCTTACGAACGAACGGTCATATTGCGTTTGGGGCTCCCTTTAATGTGGCGGTAAATGCGGTCGAGTCGATCAACGCGATCCCCGCAGGCAACTTCGTCCACGTAGCTGGAAGTTATGAGTCGGCCAGCGGAAAGTTGAAGATTTACATCAACGGTGTCCTTGAGAACGAAATCACGAGGTCGGGTTCAATGGACAGCCAGGACAAGCCGTTCCAGATTGGCGGCTTCTCTGACCCGGGCTTCACCGGCACGTTCTTCGCCGGCACGATCGATGAGGTCGAAGTCTTCAACCGCGCTCTGCCTGACGCAGAAATCGCCGCCATCTACAATGCCGGCAGCGCGGGCAAGTGCAAGAGCGGGCCAACACCCACGCCTACGCCGACACCAACGCCAACGGCCACACCAACACCCTCACCAACATCGACGCCGACACCAACGCCGAGTCCCGGTTGCCCGACAATTTCGGTGCAACCCAAAGGGGGATTAATCGCGAATGGTACCGTGGTTACTTTGACAGTCGTGGCCAGCGGCGCCGGCACACTCTCGTATCAATGGTACCAAGGCGACAGCGGTAATACTTCTGTGCAGATCAACGGCGCTACCTCCAGTAGTTACACGACCATTCCCCTTGAGGATCGGAATGGTCCCCGATTCAAGTATTGGGTGCGTGTTTCAAACGCCTGTGGAAGCGTAGATAGCGCCACCGCAGAATTGGTAGTTGTCCTTGAATACGAATGCAGGGCTTGGGTTGAGCCACAGTCGGCGGAAATAGATGCGGCGGTCTGGGAAAGGATTACAGTAAAGGTCCTCGTCTCGATTCTGTTTTCATCCTCGCCTGCCGTTGGAGTTAACGTTGATTCGCAAATTGTTGAAAGCCCTGAAAACCGCGTCATTACCCAACCTCCGGTAACTACGAACGCCAATGGAATCGCCGCCTTCACTTATTCCAGGTCGACCGCAGGATTTACGGATTTCTCATTGTCTGGCCAGGATCCTCTTGGTCGGCCATTTCGTTGTAAGGCGTTCGCGTACTTTAGCAACCAGGGTCTCTGTCCTTTTTCTCTTGCTGGTCCCCAGTCACCGGCCTCTCGCAGTTTGGCTTACGGTTTCCGTGATGGCGTACTCGCAAATACAGATCGCGGTCGGAAGTATTCTGAAACGTATTACCAAAACGCGGGCGAACTGGTGCGATTGCTGCTATTCAACCCTCGCCTCTTCTCACGATTAAGCGAATCGCTTCAACGTTACCAACCCGTCATGCAGTCGCTGGTCGATCGCGAGCAATTGGTAGCCGCGCGATTGTCCTCGTCGTCACAAGCAGACTCGTCGGTTTGGATCGCGGTCCGGCGACAACAACCGATAAGCGTCACACAGGCAGAGCTGAATGATGTTGATGATCTTCTGAATTCGCTAAGTAATGCCGGAGCCAGCCAATCCCTTCGCACCAGCATTCAGCAGATACGCTCCGATATACACGACGGGGATGTACAAGCAGAATTTGGCATCAACGTAGTGCCGGGAGAAATTCGCGCATTGCCCGGCGCCTGCGTGCTTCAGCGTTACAAGCTATTTGGCGGGTTGTCCGTCTTCGGTTTGTTCACGGTCTTTGGCTTCTGGACTGTGCGCGGGCGAAAGCGAATCGGACATACGAAATGCATCGGCTGCTTTTTATTTTTGGGTCTGGCTGGTTGTGTCGTGCTTTCCGGCTGTTCGGGAAACGCTCGAAAGGAGACTGCTGTCACTCAACAAGCGAACATTTCATCCGAAGCAACAAAACAGAACGATGAGGCACAAAGTGCGGCGCAATCTTCAACGATGGATCCGTCCGCGCAAGCGCCGACAACCTTAACGACTCAGACAAAGAATCAGATTGCTCGAGCCTACGGCGCTTTACCGCTGAGTTTCGAAGCCAATCGCGGCCAGGCAGACAGCGGCACGGACTTCATTGCGCGCGGGAATGGCTACCATGTTGCCCTTGGACCGACTGGCGCGAGAATGAAATTTGGAAATCTGGATCTCAGATTGCGGAATGGGAAAACGGCATTGTCGCGGCTTCGCCGCCCCGATGTGCGGAAAGGCTCCGCCTTTCCGGAAGCTGCTGCCTTTTTGAATGAGGCTACGCCTCTGTTCATTGGTCGAGGCACAGCCTCTCCCAAAATGAAAGAAGATGGCGTGTCGGAAAGCCGGAGGTTTTCCGCACATCCATGGCGGCAGAGCCGCAGCCCGGCGACATCTATGGATCGCAGCTCAATGATTCAAATGCGACTCATTGGCGCAAACGTAAGCGCAAAAGCAGAAGGTCTCGATGAGCTGCCGGGCCGAAGTAACTATTTCATCGGCAACGATCCGACGCACTGGCGAGCGAATGTTCCGAACTACGCGCGCGTGCAATACAGTCAGGTCTATCA
>QHXG01000228.1 GCA_003222845.1 Acidobacteriota bacterium
GAAAGAGACTTCGGAATCTGATCGATAAACTCGACCGCGCGAATTTTCTTGTGCGGCGACACGCGAGCGGCCACAAAATCCATGATGGCTGCTGGTGAAGTTTCGGTTTTCACTACCACAAAAGCTTTGGGCACTTCACCGGCCTCGTCATCCTTGCAAGGTATTACCGCGGCATCGGCTACGGCGGGATGCGTCAGAAGAATTGCTTCCAGCTCAGCCGGCGCAACTTGAAAACCTTTATATTTGATTAACTCTTTGACGCGATCCACGATGTAGAAATGTCCGTCTTCATCGGCGTAACCTATATCGCCCGTATGAAGCCAGCCGTTTTGGTCGATAGTACGCGCGGTAGCTTCCGGATTATTCAAGTAGCCTTTCATATTTTGCGGTCCGCGGACACAGACTTCGCCTTCGTGGTTAGGTCCTAATTCTGCGCCGGTAGCCGGATCGACGAGCTTGCATTCAGTATTCGGCGCCGGTGGACCGATGGAGCCGAGCTTCATTTTGGCGGGATCGGCTGGACTGCTATGCGTAACGGGACTGGTTTCAGTCATGCCGTATCCCTGGCGAATGCCACAGCCGATGCGCTGCATGCATTCGCGCGAAAGCTCCGGACCCAGAGGCGCCGCGCCTGAGAAAATCATTTTCAAGCTCGACAGATCATATTTCTCGACCGACGGATCCTTTGCCAGCTTCAGCACGATTGGCGGCACTATGTGCGAGAGAGTCACGCGATACTTTTGAATCAGGCCGAGAAATTGTTCAAGATCGAATCGTGGCATCGTCACGATCGTCGCGCCCAGGTGCAAACCCATATTGAGGACCACCACGAGGCCGTAAATGTGAAAGAGCGGCAGGACGCAAAGCAGCGTATCGTCGCGATGAAAGTAATCGAGCCCATCCATCTGGCACATATTCGCCACCAGATTGTAGTGAGTGAGCATGACCCCCTTTGGCAGACCCGTTGTACCGCTCGAATACGGCAGTGCCACCAGGTCTGCTCGCGGATTAATCGCCACCGGTGTGACATTGCCATCACTTTCCAGCAGCGAATCAAACGACGTAGCGCCTTCTGCTTCGCCGAACACAAACAGCTCTTCGATCACTGCCGCTTGCGCGGCGACGCGCGCCTTTTCAATAAATTGTGGCGCAGTGACCAGCAGCTTAGCGCGCGAGTCTTTTAGCTGGCAGACTGCTTCTTCCGCTGTGTACAGCGGATTCAGAGTTGTATTCACGCCGCCCAGCATAGCGACGGCATGAAAAGCAATCGCGTACTCGGGACAGTTTGGGCTGAAGATTCCGAATACGTCGCCTTTCTTGAATCCTCTTTGTGACAAGCTGGCCGCAGTGCGCTTCACCGCACTCTCGAATTGCTTGTTCGTAAGCATGCGCCCGGTGGGCCCGTCGATAAGCGCCGGCTTGTCTTTGATTTCAGCGAACGAGCCGAAGATGAAGTCGGTGAGCGAAACTTCGGGGATTGTGACGTCGGGGTATGGTCCGCGAAAGATCATCGCTTTTTGAGTGACACAGACTTCAGACCGTGAATACTAACGGAACCCAGACACGAGTCTGCCCTACAAAAGAGCGCTCAGTGTACACGATTGCTGACCTTATCGCAGCAAAGTTGTATAGTGACGGGCGTTGATTAGAGCTCATGCGGTTTCGTCCGGAACCATCGTGAAGATGTTTCCACTAGCCCGGGCGTTCACGCCTGGGTTGGTGAAATGGCGTGAATTCTTGAGCCCCATTTATGGGGCTTTCGCCACCAAGGTTAATCAAGCGCGGGTCTGAAGCAGTCGGCCAAAGGCTCCTGAAGGAGGCTTGTGAATTAGTCGTCTTCAGTTTCCCAGGCATGAACGCCTGGGCTAGAGAAAGGAGTTTTCAGCAGCTCTCTAAACTGCACAGCCATGCCATCAAGACCACTCAACATCATCTGCTTCGCCACCTTCTTCAAAGGCGGCGACTTCATGCGCGAGTGCAAAGCGCAAGACTGCAACGTCATTCTTGTCACCAAGGAAAAGATGCTGCATGAAGATTGGCCCCGCGATGTGCTCGATGAAGTCTTCGCCCTGCCGAACGATGCGCCGGTGGAATTGTTTCTCGATCTCGCGAGCCACATCGCCAAGACCACCAAACCCGATCGGATCGTTGCATTGGAAGAGTTCGATGTCGTGATCGCAGCGCTGGCGCGAGAGCATCTGTGCATGCCGGGAATGAGCAGCAGCCGGGCCAAGACTTTTCGCGATAAGCTGGCGATGAGCGTCAAAGCGCGCGAAGCCGGAATTATGGTTCCGGACTTCATCGCGGCAATCAACACGGACGAAATTAGTGAGTATCTCAATCGAGTTTCACCGCCCTGGGTGATGAAACCGCGCTCTGATGTTTCCGCGATTGGCATTAAGAAGTTGGAGACGGCTGAAGAAGTCTGGCGGCTTATCGAAGAGATGAACCAGCGCGAAATCCTGCGCGAGCGGGCGTCTTATTATCTGCTGGCGCGCTTCATTCCGGGCGAAGTGTTTCACGTCGACTCGCTCGTCGATAAAGGACGCGTCGTTTTTGCCGGCGTGAATAAGTATGGGCGTCCGCCATTGCAAGTTGCGCATGGCGGCGGCGCGTATATTTCCCAAACCATCGCCCACGATTCTGCGGAGAAGAAAAAGCTTTTGGAGATTAATCGCCGCCTCATCAAGGCCATGGGTATGGAAACAGGCGCGACGCATGCCGAATTCATCAAGAGCGACGCCGATGGCGATTTCTATTTTCTCGAAATTGCGGCGCGCGTCGGCGGCGCGTATATCGCGGATGTCCTGGAAGCTGCGTCAGGAATTAATCTCTGGCACGAATGGGCGAAACTCGAAGTCTCTGATTCCGCAACGCGCACAAGATTGAAGCCGCGAAAAGAGCATGCTGGAATTATTCTCTCGCTGGCACGGCAGGAGTTTCCCGACACGTCTGCTTATGATGATCCCGAAATCGTCTATCGCGTGAAGAAAAAGCATCATGCCGGATTGATTGTTAGATCGAAGAGCCGCGAGCGTGTGACTGAGTTGCTTGATGATTATGGGCGGCGCTTTGAAAAAGACTTCATTGCCGTGCTGCCGCCCTTGGAACGGCCGGAGTAATTGATTTGTCAGAGATTCCAACGAACTGGTACGAAGACTTTTTTCACGGTGTCCCGCTCGATCTATGGCGCCAGGCGATACCGCCGGAAAAGACGATGGCGGAAGCGGACTTCCTGGTCAAGGCCCTGCGACTCGATCCTGGTTCTCATCTGCTCGATGTTCCCTGTGGGAATGGCAGGCTCGCGTTTGAGTTGGCAAAGCGTGGATATCGCATGACAGGGGTCGATATCTCGGAAGAGTTTATTGCCGAGGCTCGCTCATCGGTGATTCGTTTAGGTAAAGATCAACCGCCCGCTACCGCAGGCGGTTCTGACTCGGTTGAGTTTATGCTCGGTGATATGAGGCGCATTGAAGGCGAAGCGATTTACGATGGCGCGTATTGTTTTGGAAACAGTTTTGGTTTTCTCGAATATGCGGACATGGAATCGTTTCTGAACGGCGTCGCGCGCTCCTTGAAGCCGGGCGCGCGATTTGT
This sequence comes from Acidobacteriota bacterium, assembly GCA_003222845.1. Classification (GTDB taxonomy): domain Bacteria; phylum Acidobacteriota; class Blastocatellia; order Pyrinomonadales; family Pyrinomonadaceae; genus UBA11740. The sequence goes on from QHXG01000228.1 coordinate 3,598, forward strand.
CATCGAAACCGGGATGGCCGCGGAATCGATTCTGCCGAAATTTGAAGCAGAGAGTTCGCACCAAATCGGGGACATCCACGTGACCATCAGAGAGCAGTACCTCGCGGACGAGAGTTGCGTGGATAGCGAATACATCTTTGAGCGCCACGGCAAGACCGAGAGTCGGAAGGCGAAGCATTGGATTTATACGGCGGGAGAGATTCGCAGGATGTTGGAGCGAGCTGGATTTGAAATCAGAGAGTTGTTCGGCTCACTGGACTGCCGGCCATTTGCTTTAGGCTCGGTCGAACTATTTGTGATCGCTGATCGGAGACGATCAACTTCAAATGAAGAATTATCCACAGATTAACGCAGATTAGCGCGATAAGGACGAAAAAACCATTTCCTGATCCGCGCCTGTCAGCGTTCATCCGCGGCTAGTTGCCTTTCTGCGTCTTCGCTTCGCAGAACTGCTGCACCGGACTGAAGAGGTTCTGGCAATTGCTGTCTTTTTCCAGGTCGACGCGGGCCACATTGTGAACGGGACGACTCCGATCCAAGCCGATCCCTCGAACGTATCGATTTCAAGTTGAGCAGGAATCAGCGGCCGAAGAAGTTCAGCAGCGATCGACCAATGCATGAAGAGCAGCTTGCCCCAGTTCTGATGCATGAGCGGCCAGCCGCGAGGTGGTTGTCGAATCGAGAGACGATCAACTTCAAATGAAGAATTATCCACAGATTAACGCAGATTAGCGCGATAAGGACGAAAAAACCATTTCCTGATCCGCGCCTGTCAGCGTTCATCCGCGGCTAGTTGCCTTTCTGCGTCTTCGCTTCGCAGAACTGCTGCACCGGACTGAAGAGGTTCTGGCAATTGCTGTCTTTTTCCAGGTCGACGCGGGACGCGGGCGCATTGCGAGACGCGCCACTGGGCGCTCTTGATAAACTCCATCTGCCTGGGAACGTCATCGCAGAAGCCGCGCGTGGGACGGCTGCTATCGAGACATGCGCGCATGAAGATGGCGTTCGAGATCGTGCTGGTAAAGCCGGGTTCCTTTTTGTAACGGGAAATCGATTCGTCGACGCAACCTTGATTGTCGGTCTTGCGGCCGAAGTCACGACCTTCGGTCATGACTTCTTTGCCCTTGGCGATCCAGGCGTCTTTGTTGCGCGAGATCCAGTAAACGCCGGCGATCACGACACCGACTACGAGCACTATTACAACAACTACGACTATCAGTAATGCTTTGAGCCAACCAGGCATGATGTTCCTCCCCTGAGAATCCGCCTCGACTCCATCTCCGACCGCGCCAGTACAGTGGGCGACGGCGCTGAGGCGCGATGGCGAGGACGCGAATAGTGTCGGCGTCCACTGTATAGATGACGTTATACGGAAACCGCGTCAAGACTTTGCGTCGCGCGTTTCCTCTGACAATCGGAGCAGATTCTGGGTATTGAGTGAGCTGGTGAACAGCTTGTTGTACCGTCCGAATAAATATCGGCCCAAGTCTGGGCTCTCTGGACTCGTAGTAATCGGCCGCGTCGTTCAATTCGAATTCAGCCAACTCGTGGGTCGAAACACGTTTGCTCATGAGAAACGGGCCAACGCATCCCGAAAGACGTCGTCCGCATCGCGGGCTTTCGCGGTTCCCGCATCCAACTCCGCGTCTCGTCTTAAAGCCTCTTCGACCCAGAGGCGATCTATCTCTTCTTGTGACAGGTCTTCGAGGCTTAGCAGCAGTTTCTCCGCAAGAGCGGCTCGCGCATCGGTATCAAGGTTGAGAGCTGCCGCTTCTATTTCACTTATTGTCATGTTATCCGGATTATAACGATTGAACCCCTCGCAGTCACTTCAAATGCTTATCCATCCAATCCAGCACCGTGTTGTGCCAGAACTGGGAATTCGCCGGCTTCAAAACCCAGTGGCCTTCGTCGGGAAAATCCAGCAGCTTTGATTCGACGCCCATACGCTGCACGGCGGTGAACAATTGCATGCCTTCGCCTTCGGGCACGCGATAGTCAAGCGCGTTGGTGATAATCAAGATAGGTGTCTTGAAATTCTGCACGAACTTGTGCGGCGACCAGCGATCGTACATCGCGGGGTTGGTCCACGGCGTGCCTTTGAATTCCCAATCCGTAAACCACAGCTCCTCAGTGACGCCGGTCATGCTCGTCAGGTTGTAAACGCCGTCGTGCGACACGAGTACTTTGTAGTGGAAGCGTGGATCGCTGTTATGGCCTTCGATCCAATCGATCATGTAGCCGCCGTAACTCGCGCCGGCCGCGCCGATGCGGTTCTTGTCGACGTAAGGAAGCCCGGAAACCATGGCGACGCCGTTGCTGATGTCGGTAAAGACTTTGCCGCCCCAGTCACCGGAAATCTCATTGACGAACTGCTGGCCGTAGCCGGTTGAGCCGCGCGGATTCGGCGTGAACACGACATAACCGTTGTTGGCCCACACTTGCGGATTCCAGCGATAGCCCCAGTTATCGTTCCACGCGCCTTGCGGCCCGCCGTGAATCAAAACCACCAGCGGCCACTTTCTTCTCGCGTTGAAATTCGCCGGCTTGATGATCCAACCCGCAACTTTTCTTCCCAACGCGCCGGTCCAGGTGACTTCTTCGGCGGGCTTGAGATTGAACGACGAAATAAACGGATCGTTCGCTTTGCTCAACTCAGTCACGCCGCTGCCGTCGATATTCGCGCGATAAACTTCATTCGGCGTCGTCATGCTGCTGCGTGAGAACACGAGCGTGCTTCCGTCTTTAGTTAAGTGCGGTTCGCTATCGAAGCCATCCGAGACGACTTTCCTTACGGGACCACCGCTGACCGACACTGAATAGATTGGTTGCTTGCCTCGCTCTTCCGCAGTCAAATAAATCGTCTGGCTATTGGGAGCGAAAGTGAATTCATCCACCCAGGAATCCAGGCTCTCGCTCAACGATCGCGCCGTGCCGCTCTTGCGATCGTAAAGCATCAAGCGAAAACGGTCGCTCTCAAAGCCAGGCGTCGCTTGCGATCGATAAGCGATGAAGCGGCCGTCAGGCGAGTATTGAGGCGAGCCGTCAAACCCGCGATTCGCGGCGGTAATATTCTTCGGATTGCCGCCGCGAACCGAAACGATCCACACGTCGGCATTGGTTGAAGTCGCCTCAACTTTGTCGTGATTGCTGACAACTGCGAGTTCTTTGGAATCCGGAGAGAACGCGTAGTCGGTCGGTCCACCGAGACTGAATGGAGGCGCATCGTAATCGCCCGGCGTGAGATCGCGAGCTTCACCGCCGTTAGCTGAAACGACGAAAATATGGCTGCGCGTGCCGTCTTTCCAGGACTTCCAGTGCCGATACAACAGGCGCGTCGCAACGTGCACTTTGACTTTGCTTTGTGCTTTCTCTTCCGCGCGTTTCTGGTTACAGGCATCGCTGAGGCATTCGGGATAAACATCTGAGGCAAAAGCCAACCAATTTCCATCGGGCGACCAAACCGGATCGCCGGCTCCGGTTGAGAGGCTGGTGATCTTTTTCAGCGCGCCGCTCGAAACATCGATCGTCCAGATTTGATCTTCACCATCGCGAGCCGAGATGAACGCCAGCTTTTCGCCGTCCGGGGACCAGCGCGGCGACGCCGACGAATGTTCGTCGTTCGTTAGTTGTCGAACTTCACCAGCGCCGAGCGGCACGACGTAAATCTGGGTAGTTCCTTTATTCGCGGTGACGCTCATGTCGGTGATCGTGAAGGCCACCAGATCGCCCTTGGGCGAGACCTGGGAATCACCAACGCGGCGGACTTTCAGAAGTTCGTCAATCGTGAAGCGACGCTCCTGCGCGTAGGCAAACGTTGCAAAGGCGAGCAAGCCAATGATCGAGACAATAAGATAGCGCTTCATAAATATCTTCTCCGAATTTCGCTGAAGTTGTTAGGGAAAGCGCGGGCATTATCGCACTTTTGCGTCCTGATCGCGACTGAAACGCAGTCACGCCTATCGTGTCAGAACCGCGAGCGGTAGCGACCGGCCTGAGTACGCAGTCGTCCCGACTGCTTAGCCTCAGCACGGGCGCACCCGCAAGCAGTCGGGACGACTGCGTACCCAGGCCGGTCCGCTCGCGGTTCTGACCCGAAGCTGGGTCATCGTATAATGCCCGTCACGAGAGGAGAATAAGATCACGACACCCGAAGTAGAGTTAATCGCGTCAAGCCTGCCCGCACCAGCAAGCGACTATCACGTCGTTCTACTGCCAACGCCGGAAGGCTACTTAGAAGAACCGATACTGACTGAGGCGGCGAAACTGCTGCAACTGAAACCGGCGGAGTTAAGTCGTGTCCTGGCTTTGCGCGAGCCGTTACCGGCGATCCGGTCGGCGACAGTTGAAGAGGCGAGCGAAATTACAGAAGCGCTGCGCGCTCTTGGTATTGAAAGCACGACGGTGCCAAGTCACGAATTGTATTTGGAAGAATCGTCGAAGAAAATTTGCGCGCTCGAATTTTCCGACGAAGCCTTGACAGCAACTCTCGTCGGAAACAACGCCAGACTTGCCGCAGGCTGGGATGAACTAACTCTTCTGGTAACGGGTCGTCTGGTTCTGAGTCGGATCGAGGTTGAAGAACGACGCCGGCGCGGTCGCAAACAGACCGTCGACTCCCGTCACTTGTCCGCGGACGAATCGGTGCTCGATGTTTACCTGGCGACCTCTGAAATAAACTGGAGAATTAGAGCGAGCAACTTTGATTTTTCCTGTCTCGGCTCGGCGAAGTCCATCACCACTTTTGAGAATTTCAAGGCTCTGATGAATGTATTGCGAGAACGAGCGATTAAGGCTCAGTTCGACGATTCATACGCGCAAGCGAGATCCGCCCTCGAAATCGTCTGGCCCTTGGAGCCGCAGACCAAGATCGGCGACTGGAGACGCAGCGGCGCCGGCAAGTTCGATACGGCCACGGTGACGACGACTGATAACGAAGATCAGTTCACTCGATACTCTCGATTGCGACATTACCTGGGAAGGCGCGCATGAAAAAGAGACCAGCGGGTAGCGGTCTCCTTTACGGCGTCAATCCGCTGCTCGAATCGTTGCGCGCGGGCGATCGCGCTCCGGCCGAAATTGTTATTGCTGAAGGAGCGCGTGATGAGCGCCTGCGTGAGTTGATTGAACTGGCACGCTCAAGAAATGTTTCTGTGAAGCGTGTCCCGCGCGCCGTGCTCGATCGCGCTGTTGGCAGTACTCACCATCAAGGCGTCATGGCTCGCGTCGCGGCAGCTCAATACATCGACGCTGAAGAACTTCTGTCATCAATCGCTTCGCATGTCGGACGGGAAGCTGAGCCGCTGATCCTGGTGCTGGACGGTATTGAGGATCCGCGCAATCTCGGAGCGATTCTGCGGACGGTTGAGTGTGCAGGAGTTGGTGGCGTGTTCATTCCCGAGCGCCGCGCCGCGGGCTTGAATGAAACGGTCGCGAAGGCTTCAGCCGGCGCAGTCGAGTATGTGCCTGTCGCTCGGGTTACTAATATCTCGCGTTTGATCGAGCAATTGAAAGAGCGTAACGTTTGGGTCGTGGGAACGGCGGCGGACGCTCCAATGAATTACACGGAGTGGGATTGGACGCGTCCGTCGGCAGTGGTTCTGGGTGGGGAAGGCGCGGGTTTGCATCGTCTGGTGCGCGAGCGCTGTGACGCGTTGGTGCGGATTCCAGTTCAGGGAAAGATTGAATCGTTAAACGTATCGGTTGCCACCGGCATCGTTTTGTACGAAGCTTTACGCCAGCGGAAACCAGGTTAAGAATGAGAAATGAAACATGGTCCTGCTATGTGTCGTTTAAGAGAGTCCGAGGTTAGAAGGGCTCGACGGAGGATTCCAAATGTTTTGTCCTAAATGTGCGACGCAGAATATCGAGGGCGCGAGTTTCTGCCGCGCTTGCGGCGCGAATATCAGTCTCATTCCACAAGCATTGAGCGGACAGCTACCGCAGACCATTGAAGATCCAGATCGCTACTCGCGACGTTTGCGTCGTTGGCAACCAACTAAGGAAGAGGGCATTCGTCAGTTAATGACGGGCTTTGGTTTTATTTTCGTCGCGCTGGCGGTCGCCAGATATGCGCCTACGGGCCGCATCTGGTGGTTCTGGCTGCTATTACCTGCGTTCACGTTGCTGGGCAAAGGCATTTCGCAAATCATGCGCGCGAAGCATAATCAGGTTTCGCTTCCGAGATCGCAAACTTCACAGTTTTCGACGCCTCAATCGGTTCAGAACTTGCCGCCGCGGAACACTGCAGAACTGATGCCGCCGGTTCCGAGCGTGACCGAAGGCACCACGCGTCACCTGGGTGCAGAAGCGGCCACCCGACATTTTGATTCGCTGGAAGGCAAACCATCCTGATTGACGACGCCGTGTCAGAACCGCGAGCGGTAGCGACCGGATCATTTGTCATCTGTCATTATCTGTCATAATTTCTCATTTGACATTTTTCATTTGCCATCTATTGAGTTGTGCTCTCAGAGCCTGACGAAGATTGCCTCGCTTCGTTTTTGATGAAAACAAATGCAGTCAAAATCTGTGTCCCGGTTTGCGTCAACCGAGCGAGGGAAATTGCGGGAGCGATGGAGCGAGCCGCAGAAGTTGGCGACCTAATCGAGTTGCGGCTGGATTATCTTGAGCAGAATGAGCGCGACCCGGCGGTGGATCTATTGCCTGAGTATCTGAATCGCGCGGACGATTCGATCATTCTGACCTTGCGATCTCCAAATCAAGGCGGGCGAGCTTCGATTGATGATAAGGCGCGCCGTAGTTTCTGGCGTTCTTTAGCTGATCTCCCGACAAACTGTTTCGCCGATTTGGAATTGGATCTCGTGACCGAGTTCGCGACCTCTGAGCAAGCACCGGCCATAGATTGGCGGCAAGTGATTTGTTCTCACCATGACCTCAACGGCGTACCTGTGGATTTGGAAAGGCTTTACGAGCGAATGGCGGCGACGCCGGCGGGTATCATAAAGATCGCCGTACAAGCCAACGATACGACGGACTGCATTCCCGTCTTTCGCTTGTTGGATCGGGCCTGTCGCGCTCGCCGCGAAATGATCGCAATCGCCATGGGTCCAGCGGGAATTATGACTCGGCTGCTCAGCCCATCTCGCGGATCGTTTCTAACTTATGGTTCGCTCGACGATGCCAGTGCGTCCGCTCCCGGCCAATTGACCGCCAGAGAGATGCGCGAGATCTATGGAATTGATCAAATAGATCGAGAGACCGAAATCTTTGGAATCATTGGCAAACCCGTTAGTCATTCGTTATCTCCGCACATTCACAACGCAGCATTTGAGGCCGCAAAACTCAATGCGGTTTACATTCCGTTTGAGGTCGGTGATGCGAATGAATTCATGCGTCGGATGGTGCAGCCGCGTTCGCGCGAGATTGATTGGAATTTGCGTGGTTTGAGCGTCACCGCGCCGCACAAATTGACGGTGATGAACCGGCTCGATTGGATTGAGCCATCAGCAAAAGAAATGCAAGCCGTAAATACGATCGTCGTACGTGACGACGAACTTCATGGCTACAACACTGATGCGATCGGACTCATCACGCCGCTGCGAGAGAAGTTTGGATCGTTGAAGCACGCGCGGTGCGCGATCATTGGCGCGGGAGGCGCGGCCCGCGCGGCTCTATGGGCGCTAAATAGCGAGGGCGCACAGGTCACCTTGTTCGCGCGCGACCCGGCACTCGCAGAGTTCTTCGCTCGACAGTTCAGTGCCGAATGCAAATCAATTGCAGACGCCAAGTTCAACGGCTTTGATGTCGTAATAAATACCACGCCGCTCGGCACCTGTGGCGAACGCGAAAACGAAACGCCGGTCACGTCTGAGAAGCTTCACGGGGTGCGATTGGCTTACGATCTCGTTTACAATCCCTTGGAAACGAGGTTTTTGCGAGAGGCGCGCGCCGCGGGATGCGAAACGCTGAGTGGCCTTGAGATGCTGATCGCGCAGGCGGTCGAACAGTTTAAGCTGTGGACCGGCCGTGAGCCCGACGAGGAAGTAATGCGAGCAGCGGCGTTGCGCAAGCTAAAGCAGTAAGGTTGTGGTGTCGTTCGAAGACTGTTGGAAAGGCTGCGTGATTCGCGATTCTTTCGTGTCATTTCGTGGATCGCTCCTCCGCCATAGCCCACGATCCACGAAATCACACGAAAGGAAGATCTCTGTTACATTGAGTTCGAATGATCTCAAGCAATAATTCTCAAAACGAACGTTATAGCCGGCAAATTCTCTTCGGTGGCATTGGCGGAGAGGGTCAGTCACGTCTTTTGAATTCGCGCGCTTTAATCATCGGCTGTGGCGCGCTGGGCTCGGCGCAGGCGGAAGCGTTGGCGCGGGCGGGCGTCGGAACTTTGCGCATCGTCGATCGCGACTTTGTAGAGTTCTCGAATCTGCAACGGCAGACAATGTTCACCGAGCGTGACGCGACTGAACGCCTGCCGAAAGCGATCGCCTGCGCCAGACACGTTCGCGAGATCAATTCCGATGTGGTTGTCGAACCGGAGATCGTCGACGCTAATCATTCGAATGCGGAGCGGTTGATTCAGGATTGCGATGTGGTGCTTGACGGCACTGATAATTTTGCCACGCGTTATCTGATTAATGATGCGTGCATCAAGCACAACGTCAATTGGATTTACGGCGCGGCGGTCGGCTCGTATGGCGTAACAATGACGGTCCGAGCCAACCAGACGCCGTGCCTGCGTTGTGTGTTTCCCGAAGCACCGCCCGCAGCCAGCGCTCCGACGTGCGACACCGCCGGCGTGATTATGCCGATCGTCAGCATGGTCGCGGCCGTTCAAGTTAGCGAAGCTCTGAAACTTTTGGTCAGGCAAACTGATAGTTTGCACAACTCGCTGATGCAGTTTGATGTGTGGCGAAACGAATGGCGGCGTATATCGCTTCGAGAGCGAGCGCCCGATTGTAAGACCTGCGGACAGCGACAGTTTGAAACTCTCGAAACGAACAATCGTGAGTTCGCGGCCATTCTTTGTGGGCGACATGCGGTGCAGATATCACCCGCGCAGCCTGCTCGAGTTGATTTGGCGGCCCTCGGCCAAAAGCTGCAACCGGTCGGCGAGGTGAAAGGAAACGATTATCTGATTCGCTTTCGCACCGGTGATTATGAATTGACGGTCTTTCAGGATGCGCGCTCAATCATCCGCGGCACCGACGATATCGCGACGGCGCGTTCGCTTTACGCGAAATACATCGGCAATTGATTTCCTTCAGTTTTGATAAGGCCCAACGCATGCAAAAACAAAAAGTGATCTATTCGTGGCTGGCGCTCATTTTTCTCGCCGGTCTACTTTTCGCCGCCCCTGCATTTGCCGGCGAGCCAGTGGTCTGGGACGTAAACTCGCGCGCGGAATTGCTGAAAGGCGAGGCGCGCGGCGTATCGGTCAACGACAGCGGCGTCTTAACGTTAGCGCCCGCGCTCACCCAACTCTTCAACACGGAACAAGCTTATGTTTGGTCCACGGCGATTGATTCAGCCGGCAACATTTATCTCGGGACCGGCCACGATGGAAAGCTGTTTCGAGTGACGCCGGACGGCAAAGGAAGTTTGCTATACAAGGCTTCGGAGTTGGATGTAACAGCGCTCGCGGTAGCCAATGACGGTACTATCTTTGCGGCGACGTCGCCGGATGGAAAAGTCTATCGCGTCACCGCCGACGGAAAAGCTGAAGTCTATTTCGATCCCGCGGACAAATACATTTGGTCGCTGGCTATTTTGAATGACGGCTCGCTGGCTGTTGGCACTGGGGACAATGGAAAGCTTTATCGCGTGCGCGCGGCGGGCGCCAAGCCTGAAAGCTCTCTGCTAATCAGTACGAATCAAACTCATGTGATCTCCCTGGCGGTGAACAAGCAGGGTGATTTGATTGCCGGTACTGATCCTGGTGGACTTGTCTTGAGGATTTCTCCGGACGGCAAAGCGTTTGGCCTCTATGACGCGCCGTTGCGCGAAATCCACGCGCTGGCTCCGGCGGCTGACGGTTCGATTTATGCGTTGGCTTTGAGCGATGCGGCTGCGACAACTCGGGCGACAGGGCCATCGGGAACGACAACGTCCGTCTCGGAAGCCGCCACGACAGCCGCCGCAGCGCTTACCGGGGTTAGCGAAGAGACGAGCGCGACCCAGCCCGCGCAACCGTCCGTCCCGGCGCGCAGCCGCAACGACCTTTCCAACGTGCGCAGCGCAGTCTTTCATATCCTGCCGGATGGAGTCACTGACATCGTTTGGAGTTCGACTTCGGTGACGGGCTTCGCGGTGACTGCGGCGCGAGGCGGCGTGTTGATTGGTACATCCGACAAAGGTCGAATTTATTTCGTCACGAATGATGGCCGCGACACGTTATTGCTGCAATCAACTGAAGGACAAATCTCTTCGCTGATTGCGCGCGGCGCCGATGTCCTTGCGGCTTCCAGTAATCAGGGAAAACTTTTTCGCTTCGGCCAGGCGGCCGTGAATGAAGGAAGTTACGAGTCGCCGGTTCGCGATACGAAGCTGGTGGCTTCGTGGGGACGAATCTGGTGGCGAGGTAGCGGCCCCGTGGAACTGCAAACGCGAAGCGGTAACAGCGAGCGGCCAGATACGACCTGGAGTGACTGGAGTGCCAGCTACACCGATGCTCGCGGAGCGCAAATCAGCAGTCCGAAGGCGAGATTTATTCAGTGGCGCGCGCTCCTGCGCGCCATCGGAGATGCCCGCGGAGAGCCAAGCCTCGATGATGTGAGCATCGCCTATCTGCCGCGTAACGTAGCTCCCGAAGTATTGGCTATCAGCGTGCTGCCTCCCGGAGTGGCTCTGCAGCAACAGATTCAGGTGCCGGTCGATCCAAATATCGAGTCGGCCGGACTCGATGCCTCGATGTTCGGAGTAATTGCTCAGGCGCCGCCCCGTCGTCTGTATCAAAGGGGGGCGCGCGCGTTGCAGTGGCAGGCGGAAGATCGCAACGGCGACACCCTCGAGTATGCCGTCTATTACCGTTCGCTTAACGAAACGACTTTTCGTCTGCTCAAGGAACACGTGCGCGAAACCTTTTTCACCGTGGATGGCGCCAGCCTGGCCGATGGCCGCTATGTTTTTAAGGTCGTGGCTTCAGATGCGCTCGACAATCCGCCTGGATTTTCCCTGACCGGCGAAAGACTAAGCGAGCCTGTCGACGTTGATAACACTCCGCCAGTGGTGCGATTTGCCGGCCAGCCGCAAATCGCCGGTGATCACGTGCGGGCAAATTTCGATGTCGAGGACGCCACCGGGCGCATCAAACGTGCTGATGTCAGCATCGACGGCAGCGCATGGCACGAGGCGTTTCCAGATGACGGCATCGCCGATAGTCAACGAGAGCGCTATTCGCTGGACCTTTTGATCCTGGGAGCCGGCGAACATACGATTTCGGTGAGGGCCTTTGATAACAGCAATAATGTTGGAAGTGCCAGTGTGACGATCAGGCGATAGAGGGTCTGTATCGGCCCTATATCGGCCAGAGGTGCACGATACGGTGTGAAGTTTGCTGCCCAAGTTGGCTTCTGATGGGTTACACTAGTGGGCCGGAGACCTCTTGAAACTAACAAACCAAGACCAGAAAATTTTAAGTCCGGTAACTATGGTGGCCGGTGGAGCGTCTTGGCATTCATATTGCTGAACCCTTGGGCAGCACGTCTCTCCGCCTCTCCCTCAAGCGTGGAATAGAAGGACGCAAGGAGGCGGCAAAGTAGTTATGGTTAAGTTAAGAAAGATTCTGTTGGCGATATTGACCGGGGCTTTGATCTCAGGTTGCACATTTGCGCAAAAGGGTCGCAACGACAATCGCCCACCGAAGGACAAACCCCAAGTGGTGGACAAAGATAAACAGAAACCACCACCGAGTCAGGATAACAACAACCGGAAGAAGCCTTAGAGAAGTTAAGCAGGCATTTCAACGATTCGTTTACCGAACTCGACCCGCAGGCGCGATGCGTCGGCGGGTCGAGTTCTTTGTTGTGGAAACCGTTGGGTTAGTCCGCGGAGCGGACGATTGGTAGTAGCCCAGCACTTTCAGTGCTGGGATCAAGTTTATTATTGTTTCCGCGCACGCTTACTTAAGCGGGTGATAGAAGGGACGGAGTAGCAATTCGTGTGTTTGCAATTTACAAGTAGACGTGCTTCCGAGGTCACAAGAGCCAGCCGGAAGGTGCGCATTCCGAGCGCTACGCCCCCGTGCGTCCGCTCCGCGGACTGATTACTGAACGCGCTCGTTTCCCAGCGTTTATCCGACTGGTATACTCACGGGGCACACTCCAACCATAAACCAGGCAAGACGAAAGGAATCTTCGTGACACCATCGTACCAATCAACACAGGAGCCGCAATGGCAGGAGTCACTGTTCCGGCTCGACCGACGGATCATCACCAGTTGCGTTGTGCTTTTGCTGGCCGCAATCGTGCTCGGCAGCGCCGGTTGCTCAAAACTGAGAAATGAAAACGGAACTGCGAATACGGGTGGAGGCCAGGCAAGTGCTTCCCCGGAGAACTCAAACACGGCGACGGCGCCGCCAGCTTCAGCCGGTGAAGGAACGCCCACCACCTGGGTGGCGAACGCCTCGGAGCTGAAAGGCACCGATGGACAAACGTTCACGGTGGCGTGTTCGCCGGGTGGCGAAGCGCATTCGGTTTGGGGCAGCGATATCTATACGGCTGATTCATCAATCTGCACAGCTGGCGTGCACAGCGGATTAATAACCTATCAACAAGGCGGCGCCGTCACCATCGAATTGCGGCCAGGCAGGACCATCTATGGCTGCAGTGAAAGAAACGGCGTGACGACCAGCCCTTATGGCTCATATCCGCACAGCTTCGTTTTCAAAACTCCAAACACCGAGGCGGTCGTGCGTGAAGCAGAGGACCAGACGCCTGTGCTGTGGGATACAGCGGCGACATTTGTCAGCTTCGAACCCGGCAAGACGTACAAATTCAAATGTCCCCCGGGTGGCAAAGAACGCTCGGTGTGGGGCACCGACGTTTACACCCTCGATTCGTCGATCTGTAATGCGGCTGTTCACGCCGGCGAGTTCACGAGGGAGAGTGGCGGTTCGGTAACGATTGAGTTGCGGCCGGGAGAGTCTTCTTACAAGGGCAGCACGCGCAACGGAGTCAAGACCAATGATTACGAACAGTACGGCAGCAGCTTCGTGGTGAAGTGAGCCGCTTCCCCGGAACGAGGTCAGTACCGAGAGCGGACCGGGGTTCCCGCGCGGGCAGCCCGCGTGGTGGTGGTTGCGACCAGGTAATCATCACGCTGAAAGCAAGAAAGAAAGTAGCCAGGGGTAAGCGCCGCTTCGGCGCGCCACCCGTGGATCAAGTTTTATTATTGTTTCCGAGCCCCTTTAGCGGAAGACATACGATCGGTACAATCTATCGGGGCCGCGTATTGGAGGCGGACGAAGGCGGAATCGTGTTCCAGCAGTAAGACGGCCGACGCGTCGCCGTGCCCATCTCGCTAGTGGAGAAGTTTGTTGGCATCCCGATTTCCTGGAGCCAGAAGACCGAGTTGGCGCGCAGTGCCGCCGCTGATAGCGGCACGCCTTACTAAAAGCCGCCTTAGCTCGAAACAACACAGCGCGAGGCTGCTCCCCGGCCTCGCTTTTTGCTCCTCGCTTCTGTGTAAACGTTCAGCCCGGATGATGCTTCTCTAAATATCCGGACTACAATCTGATTTGCGGCAAATCGTGATCGTTTTCAGATCGAAGTGTGTGCAATGCAAAACGGGCGCCGCCAGGATCGGAACGCTCGCCCGTAAGTTATTGAAAAATATGGTGCCCGCTAGTAGATTCGAACTACTGACCCCTCGCGTGTGAAGCGAGTGCTCTACCACTGAGCCAAGCGGGCGCTGCTAAATGTTAAGTTCAGTGTACACAACAAATCTTTTTCTCGTAAAGTTTAGTCTGCGCATCTCGAAGGACTTAAGCTCTTTTTCGGTCACGGTACATACGCGCCCGTATTCGATCGCCGCACCGGTTCGATGCACACCACCGCCTCAACCCCGGCCGAGAGTCGTCATAGAATGTTGCGGTCGCTTTAGCTTTCAAGCAAAAGATAGGAAAGGTAACCAACGGCTGGGATCACAGAGGAGGCAATAGCCATGAAGACACACGCAAAGGCCACGTTCACGTTGAATGCCTGGGACGAGAAACCCTACAACGAGATGAACGGTGTCCCTAAGCTGACACGAGCTAGCGTAACCAAGTCTTATCAAGGAGACATCACGGGAGAGGGGACGCTTGAGTACTTAATGATGTACCGTGACGACGGCTCGGCAAGCCTAATCGGTCTGGAGCGAGTGGTGGGAAGTGTTGGTGGTCGCTCAGGGAGCTTTGTGCTTCAGCACGGCGGCACATTCAAAGAAGGAGTAGCGACGGTTACCTTGGTCGTTGTTCCAGACTCTGGAACCGGAGACCTGCGCGGGCTGAGAGGGGACGGGAAATTTGCTGTCGGGCATCAGCAACCATACTCAATGACGCTCGACTATGACTTCGAGTGACGCTTCCACCAAATAAATAAGAGATTGACAGGATGCTTGCGCATGTGCGATAAAGTTCCTCGCATTATCTTTGACATTGATTGATCGTGGCGATTTAGGCAACTTGCTCCACGTAAAAAACTGCTAAAGAGCTGCTAGGATCTTCCAGCTTTTATCGGAACCTCGCGCACTCTGAGGCGCGGGGTTTTTCTTATGCTCCGCACTCGCTGACAGTTTTCCGGCCTTAATTTCGCCACGCAGACAAATTACCGATCGCCCTCTCCTGTTGGGAGAGGGAAGGTTGAGGATGCGGGAGCTTGCAGTCCGTTACAAGCTCTCATCCCCGGCCCTTCTCCCAGTGGGAGAAGGGAGAGACTTCGTCCTTGAGGGAAGGAGGTTGCGATGGCAACTAGGGAAGAAGAGGTTAAGGATTACAGATTTCAGATCACAGCTGGAGCAGTTGCCAATCATCAGTTCGATACGATCGCACTGCATGCCGGCACGTGTCCTGATCTAACTACCGGCGCGATGCTCACGCCGATCTATCAAACCACTACCTATCGGCAGGATGGTGTAGGGCAAAACAAAGGGTTCACCTACAGTCGATCCGGTAATCCCACCGTGGCCGCGCTTGAACGACGGCTGGCTGCCCTTGAAGGTGCGAAGTTCTGTACCTGCTACGCAACCGGAATGGCCGCCACCACGGCGCTGTGTTTGGCTTTGCTCCGAGCCGGCGATCGGGTTGTGTGTTCACAGGCAGTTTACGGCGGCACCGTGCGGCTCTTTAATCAGGTGCTGGCGCCTTTCCGGGTAGAAGCAGAATTCGTAGATACCTCGGATGAACAGAGGCTCGCGGAAGCCCTCCGTCCAGCCACCCGCTTGGCCTTTATCGAGACACCCGCTAATCCCACTCTAAAGCTGACGGACATTCAAATGGCTGCGCGTCTGGCCAAAGAGGCGGACACGTTGTTGGTAGTCGATAACACTCTGCTCACGCCGGCGCTCCAGCGTCCATTCGATTTCGGCGCGGACGTGGTGCTGCATTCGACCACCAAGTTCATTGAAGGTCATAACGCCACGGTGGGCGGAGCTTTGATTACCCGTGACGCTGAGTTGCAGGAGAAGTTTGCATTTGTTCGCAATGCCATTGGCGCGATCCAATCACCGTTTCCTGCCTGGTTGACGCTGCAGGGAGTTAAGACCCTCGGGTTGCGAATGGCGCGACATTCAGAGAACGCGCTCCGCATCGCGCGCTTTCTGATGTCGCATGAGCGGGTCAAGAACGTGATTTATCCGGGCCTGGAATCCTTCCCCCAATTCGAACTGACGAAAAGACAGCAAACAGCCGGCGGTGCGCTCATCGCCTTCGAGGTTGAAGGCGGCGTTGAAGCCGGAATCCGTCTGATGAACTCAGTGCGCTTGTGCGCGCTGGCTGAGAACCTCGGCGCCGCGGAAACAATCATCACGCATCCCGCTTCGATGACACACGCTGATGTACCGCGTTTACAAAGAGAAGCTGCGGGCATCACTGATGGGCTGGTGCGCCTATCGGTGGGACTTGAGGATCCAATCGATCTGATCGCCGATTTGGAGCGAGCTCTCGAATCGTAAACAGGGAAAGGAAATCATAGTGAAGAACAAAACCCAGATAACAGTCTTGAAGTTTGGCAGCTCAGTGTTACGCAGCGAGAAAGACCTGCCCAGCGCCGTGCACGAAATTTATCGTCACTGGCGTGATGGCGCGCAGGTGATTGCGGTTGTCTCAGCCTTTGGCGATACAACCGATCAATTGATGCGCCGCGCGGAGAGTATCTGCGGCCAGCCGGAGAAATCAGCATTGGCGAGTCTGCTGGCCACCGGCGAAGCCACATCTTCAGCACTGCTGAGTATTGCTCTCAATAGAGTTGGAATTCCGGCACGCCTGCTTGATGAAGTGCAGGCGGGGTTACGCACGGTGGGAGGCGGTGTCGACGCAGTCCCGATTGCTGTTGATACCGCGCGATTAAACAGCGAGTCCCGGCGTGCCGTGGTCGTGTTGCCTGGCTTTGTCGGTCGCAGCGAAGGCGGAGACAAAACGCTGCTCGGTCGCGGCGGTTCGGATTTGACCGCGCTTTTTCTGGCACATCGCCTGGGGGCGCAATGCGTCCTCATCAAAGATGTTGAGGGGCTCTACACCAGCGACCCGGCAGGTAGCACAGTTCACCCGTCGCGTTTTGTTCAAGCGAGTTACGATAGCGCTGCTCGTTTGGGTGGTGGGGTAGTTCAACCGAAGGCAGTTCGCTTTGCCGCCGCCAACAAAGTGCGATTCGCCATCACAAGGATTGGAGCCGCAAGCGCAACCGAAGTTGGACCATTCGCCGATCGGCTCGACAGTTCCGGAGGTTCAAAGGAACCGCTGCGAGTGGTTCTGCTTGGTTGTGGCACTGTCGGTGGCGGGGTGTATCAGAGATTAGCTGCCCTGCCGACCTTGTTCGATGTGGTCGGAGTAGGAACCCGAACCGGCATGCACGCGCGCGAGGCGGGAGTTCCGGACCACCTCAACACCGATGATCTGGACGAACTGCTTGAACGTGACTGTGATGTTGTGGTCGAACTCATTGGAACCACAAAGTATGCGTCCGCACTGGCAACCGCGGCCCTGAGGTCCGGACGCCATTTCGTCACCGCCAACAAGGCTCTGATGGCTG
Source organism: Acidobacteriota bacterium (assembly GCA_003222845.1). GTDB lineage: Bacteria > Acidobacteriota > Blastocatellia > Pyrinomonadales > Pyrinomonadaceae > UBA11740. The sequence continues at coordinate 20,793 of QHXG01000228.1, forward strand.
TCGATGGTGAGCACCTCTCTTCTTTGGCAGCTGCGTGTGGTGTGAGCCTCCGCTACAACGCGGCGGTCGGAGGCGTTCTGCCTGCCCTGGAAGCTATCGAACGGGCGCGAGAGAGCGGCGCGATAAAAGCCTTTTCAGGCATCCTTAACGGCACGACAAATTATGTTCTCGATCAACTGATGGAGGGTAAGGACTTTGAGAGCGCAATCGACGCTGCTCAGCGAGCGGGTTACGCGGAAGCAAATCCGCAGCTTGATCTGAATGGCACCGATGCCACTCAGAAATTGATCTTGCTTGCGCGCCAGGCTTTTGATGTCTCGTTGCCCTTTGGTGAGATCGAACGGACCGGCATCGAGCACATCGATTCACAATCCCTGCGCAAGTCTCGCGAGAGAGCACACGTGGTTAGGCTGGTCGCGGAGTGTTCGCGCAGCGTTGATGAAATTAAGGCGAGCGTGAAGCCGGTCGAGTTGCCAATGGATCATCCTCTACGGAACCGTTTGATCATCAAGCCGGAGGTGGGCGAGCAACTGGTACTCTCGGGCGCCGGAGCCGGACGTTGGCCCACTACCGAGGCGGTGATGGCCGACCTCTTCGACATCAGGCGACAAGAGTCGGCAGAGGAGTTAGAGCGATTGGAGGCATGTGCATGACACTAAAGACATCTACTCGCTGCGTTAAGTTCGGCGGTACATCTGATCCTTACGGAGCGATCGTTCCGCCGATCTATCAGACCGCGACCTTTCGGCAACCGACAGCGTCGGAATTTGGTGAATACGACTATACACGCAGTGGCAATCCGACTCGCAGTTTGGTAGAGCAACAACTGGCAGAGTTGGAGGGCGGAACCGGCGCCTGCGCGTTTGCCAGCGGCATGGCTGCGATCACCGCGCTCACCAGGTTGGTCGAGCATGGTGACGAGATCATCGCGGGTGACGATCTCTATGGCGGGACGGTTCGCTTGCTGGAACAGATCTTGCCGCGTCAGGGCGTCAGCGTGCGCTACGTTGACACCACCAAGCTCGAAGCGGTGCGCGCGGCCCTGACTCTTCGCACCAGACTGATTTTGGTTGAGACGCCGACGAACCCAATGCTGAGCATCTGCGACATTCGCGGCCTCAGCCAAATCACCCGCGAGTCTGGCGTGATGCTCGCTGTGGACAATTCAATGCTCTCGCCCGTCCTACAGCAACCGCTCGCCCTCGGAGCTGACGTGGTGATTCACTCGGCTACTAAGTTTCTCTCTGGCCACAGTGACGTGACGGCGGGCGCGATTATTACCAAAGATCCTTTACTTCACGGGCAGATTGCCTTTCAGCAAAACGCCGAGGGCGCGGCCCTCAGTCCTTTTGAATCATGGCTCCTGCTGCGTGGGCTAAAAACATTGGCGCTTAGAGTGGAGCGCCAGAACGATTCCGCCCGGAAGGTGGCCCAGTTCCTCGCCAGGCAGAAGGGAATCAGGAAGGTCTATTATCCGGGCTTCAAAGTCCATTTCGGCCACGAAATCCATCGCAGTCAGTCTGAAGGCGATGGCTCAGTCGTGAGCTTTACTACCGGTGACGAGCAGGTCTCGGCCCAACTGGCGGAGGCCACGAGGCTCTTCACGATTGCCGTTAGTTTCGGCTCGGTGGGTTCGACTATTAGTTTGCCTTGTCGCATGTCGCACGCCAGCATCCCGAAAACGCTGCAGGACCGCCTCGCGCCTCCCGCCGATCTGGTGCGCCTTTCGGTGGGGATCGAAGACGCGGACGATCTGATGGAGGATCTGGGCCAAGCTCTCGACATCGCGACGCAAGGACGTGTCCGCCAGCGAAACTATTTTGTGACTCCGACGAGATCTTACCGACCCAACTCACGATAGGAAGAGTCGGCTCTCGCTTTCGCCGGCATTTAGCGTATCGGTGACGCAAGCTTCAAGACGATCCGTACGGCGATCATTGCTTCGGGCCTGAAGACAAAGCGCGATTGTTTAAAGGAGGAACTCAAATGGCCTAAGCTTCAGACCAAAAAACTCTTGCAAAACCTTAAGACTTCAACTATCTTCTCGGACAATCATAATAACGGCCAATTCTTATTTAGCGGTCGGTAGGGCATTCCCCCAGGTTGTAGACGTCTCACGCGCTCTACAAGCACCAAGTAGAGAGCGAGTGTTTCGCTTGACATGTGAATGAGGTTCCAACTCTGAGCTGAGGAACTGGAAGGCAATCATACGCACGTGATAGCTGGATCTTCCGGAGCAAATTAAAGAAAGCTTGGAGGTGGCGCCGTTGCCCGAGCAAGATAAACGAACCAACGCATTGTCAATCGTGACAAGGATCGCCGCGCTGTTTATTATGGCGGTCTTGGTCGTCCTTTTCTTTGCCTTTGCAAAACCCGTCGGCCCTCCGGCCGAAGCGCAGACGGCCGCAACTGCTGCTCAACAGACAGTGGTTGGAAAGGACTGCCAGCAGTGCCACCGGATCATTGTGCAGTCCTTCGCTCTGGACACTCACGGCAAGAGCGCCAAGTTCCTAAAAGATTCACGCGGCGCTAAGTGTGAGGTCTGCCACGCGAACAGCGACAAGCACGCCGAAACGAGTACCAAGACTACCAGCAAAGGCGATGTAGGCAATCCCGGAAAGCTGGGATCTGCCGAAGCGAATCAGTCCTGCTTGCAATGCCATGCGATGGATCGCACCCATTTCAGCTGGCGAGGGGGTAAGCACGATAGAAGCGATATGAGTTGCTTGTCGTGTCATAACGTTCATCATGTCAAGTTGCTTGGTAGAGCGTGGGCCCACCTCGCTGATACACCGGAGCGCGAGGCGGCAGAGATCATCAACACAAAGTTGCCAGAGAAAATGTTGACCAGTTTCAGTGTAGAAGAAACTTGTCTCAGTTGCCACATTGAAAGGCGAAAAGATTTCTTCCAGCGCTCCACCCACCTGTTTCGCACCGAGCTTCGCAACATGAAGGTCGGCTGCACTTCCTGCCACAATCCTCATGGCGGGGAGGGGGGCAAGATGCTCGTGGATCTTACCGTCAATAATGTGTGTTACACCTGCCATGCCGAAAAACGGGGGCCGTTTCTCTGGGAACATCCGCCCGTCCGCGAAAATTGCCTGAATTGTCACTCGCCGCATGGTTCGAGCAATCCCAAGCTTCTGACGGCGCGCGTTCATCTGTTGTGCCAGCAGTGCCACATTCATATGTTGCCGCGCCATTCGACCACCGCCGGAAAACCTCTGGACATATTTTCAATCAATCGCGGTTGTGCCAATTGCCACGGGCAGGTCCATGGCTCGAATCACCCTGGAGGTAGAACCTTTGGGCGCTAGGAGGAGCAGATGAAAATCCAACCAGAGAGGCTCAAACCGATTCTTCGCGTCGAGTGCGCTTTCATCGCCTGTGTAATCTCGGCGCTCCTGTTTACCCCTCACGTTTGGGGCCAGACGCCGAAGAAGGACAAGACGAAACCAAAGACACAAACACCACATAAGGTCCACGCAACCATCGAAATCGGCGGCCCGGTTCGTGAAATCCAGGGAGGTCATGCCGCGAAGTTCCAGGAAGTGCGAGATGTTCCAAAAGGGTTCTCTATCCAGAAATTGAGGCTGGATTTGAATTCTGCCGATTCTCCCTACTTTCTCGCACTGAGAGGACTTGAGATTCGCGAGCGCGACCAGCGTTTCACTGTGGATGCCGGGAGGTTTGGAAAATATCGAACGCAATTTGTCTGGGACCAGGTCCCTCATTCCTTCGGCACCGGGAAATCCTTCCTGCAGAGAACTGCGCCCGGGGTCTATCAAGTCAGCCCTACGCTGCGCGCGGCTCTGCAGGCCGTTACACTGCCGGACGCCGGGCGAACACCTGTGAACGCGGCGTTACCCACATTAGTGCGCCAGGAGTTGCTGACTGCGCCCACGACCGAGGTGCGCCTGCGCCGAGATCAAGCCCTGTTCATGCAGAGTTTCCAGCCCTCGGATAAGGTCGAGTTGCACTTCCAGTTTAGCTGGCTGCGCAATCGCGGGTCGCGCCCCATGTCCGCCGGCACATTCGTCCGGCGACCCGTTCCCGGGAACGGCCTCGCAGATATCGGAGGTTCCTGGGAAGGGATCGGACAAGAGTTTCTGGAGCCCATCGACCAGCGGACGTACAATCTCAAGGTGGGAGCGCAGTTTCGCGGCGAAAAATGGACTGCCGGTGTCGACTACGATCTTTCGCTCTTTCGCAACCATATCGGATCGGTGACTTTCGAGAATCCTTTTCGAGTCACCGACGAGGAGGGATGCCTTCCCAATCCGGCGCCGCCGCCCGCCCTCACATGCGGGGCTTCGAATAGGTTCCGCATGGTTCATTGGCAGAGCGACCTGACTCCAAATAACGATTCTCACACTATCACTTTGTGGGCCAATGTGGACCTGAGACCGCAAACTCAGTTGCGCGGCATTTTCTCGCTGTCCTACTGGACACAGAACGATCCTTTCCTCGCTTGGACGCTGAACACGGCCATCGTGCCCACACACTGGGACGCGCTCAGTACAGTTACCAACCCCACCGATGTCAATCAGCTTCCCGCGAAGAGCGCGAACGGAAAGATGCGAAACATCAACCAGGAGTATGCCCTGGTGAACCGCAGTAAGAACTTCCGCTTCCAAGCTCAGTACCGTTCGCAGAGTCTGGACAATCAAACACCCTCGATTAGGTTCCCGGGATATGCCGCGTTTGGCGATTCGACGTGGCGCGCGCCGAGGACAGATTTCTACAACTTGCCCATCGAGAACCTTGATTGGGATTTTAGACGCCAGAATATTGAAGCCGGCTTTCAATGGGATGTTCTGCCGGAACGGACGCCCGTCCGGAGTCCAGTCCAGGTTTCCGCTGCCAGCAATCTGAGAAAATTCAATTTGACCTGGAAACTAGATTATGACTGGGAGATCTGGAACCGCAAGTTTCGGGATGTGAACCGCAACAATGAGCACAGCATTAGAAACCGGCTGGATTTTGCTGTCAATCTTTCAGGAGTTGGAAAAAACAGTGGCGCAACCTCAGGCGTTGAACCTAAATCCGTCACGACCCTCCGACTTAAAGCAGACTATCGTTACTCGAACCGACGCGCGCTGGCGTACAACACCCAGCCATTGAGCCATTGCTTCACAGGGGATCCGATCTGCCCGTCCGCTGTGGGCGGAGCTCCGGCAGGTAGTCCGCAAGACTCGTGGGTAGTCACGAATCTAACGAGGATGAATGAAGGCCTCGGCATTGAATTCAATCTTTTGCGCCGGTTTGATGAAACGGGTCGAATCCGACATGACGGCAGCGTTGCGCTGGAGTTGCTGAAGGGCGAGAGAACGAATTTCTCGGCTTCTTATCGCTACCTGGGAGACGAGTACGACAAGAGTTTTTACGGGCTTCTCTTCAATCGCTCCTCGTTCGTCGATACCCAGTTCACGCATGCATTCGAGAACGGAAGTTACGTTTATGCCGGCTATTCACGAGAGATGAACCGCTACGCGTATCGGGACCTGGCGCACCTGCTGCCTAACCCGCCCGCTCCCCCAGGTTCTATCGTTCAGGGAACTCTGGCGCAATACCCGATCGCCAATACCTGGGAGCGTACCAGCCGAAACAGTCTGGACAGTTTTGAATTCGGCATCAACGCCGCGCCCCAGGAAGGAAAGCTGCAAAAGTGGGAGTTTGATCTTTCTTATGCGCTTTCCTTTGCCCGCGACCGAATCAGTACCATAAACCCATTCCCTGTTCGCGCAGATTCGGTAATTCATGCGGGGGCGAATCCCTATCCCGATACCGTGGTACGGCGCCACGACGTGAATATCGCCATCGCGCGCCATATAAGAGAGGATTTCGAGATCGGAGTACGTTATTGGTATGAACCATACAAGCAGGATGACTTCAGCTTTAACACTCTCCAGCCCTACATGCATGGAAATCTCACCAGTGACACGCCGAAATATCTTTTCCAGGATGCGCGTTATGGCAGCTATCACGCGAACGTAACGACCGTTTTTGTCCGGTATTCATTCTGATTCATTCAGCCTCGTACGAATGTATCGCATCAGTTGATTACTACTAATCTGTAATACTGACTGCGACAATAGTCATCCGTAACTGGCAGCGCCGCCTGAAGTGCTTATCAAACGCCGCCGAAACCAGGCGTAGAGGCGATGCATACCCTAATCAAGTCCTAAGATTCAGTGCTCCGTTATATGGACATTGAACAGCCCGTCAGCCAAGACAACGAGACGCTGTGGCCAGCTATCCGGATCTCGAAGGTTAAGATTAAGAGAGATTTGACGGCTTCTGCGCCAAGATGTCGGTAAGGATGGCAAACGTGAACGAATCCGCACGCCACGATCATCATCACGCTCCCAACCGTTTCGCGGTGGTGCCGACGGCCGCGCGGCTTAATGCTGATCCTGATTACACCGGCAAGGGCGTCACAATTGCTTTTCTCGATTCCGGCTTTTACCCGCACGCTGATTTGCAGGAGCCCGATGACCGGATTCTTGCTTATTACGATTTGGCGGGGGAGCGTCCATCACTGAGTCCGCACGACCCCATCGAGTCATGGCAATGGCATGGCACACAGACTTCAGTCGTTGCCGCCGGCAACGGTGCGCATAGCGAAGGCGTATATCGCGGATTGGCAGCCGATGCCGAGCTCGTTCTGATTAAGGCCAGCACCCGAGGAAGAATCACCGAAGACAATATCGCGCGGGGCATTGAGTGGGTGATCGAGAACCGCGACCGCTTCAACATTCGCGTCCTGAATATCTCGCTCGGCGGAGACGAAGACGTTGCCTGTTCGCGCAGCATAATTAACCAAGCGGCCGAGGAAGCCATTAGTCAGGGGATTGTCGTCGTGGCCGCCGCGGGAAACTCCGGCGCGGAGGGGAAGCATTCGATCCCGCCGGCTAATTCTCCATCAGTGATCACGGTTGGCGGGTATGATGACAAAAACGATCTAGATCCCTCAACCATCGATCTCTATCACTCTAACTTTGGCCCGACCGCTGATGGCACCGTAAAGCCCGAGATCATTGCGCCCGCCATGTGGGTCGCCGCGCCGATTCTCCCCGGGACTGAGTTGTACGAAAAGGCAGAAACGCTGTCGCGGGTATTGGCTGTGCCTGATTATGAACTAGGGAAACTGTGTCGGGAGTTGGCGGCTAAATTACAGATCCCTGATCAGATTCTGAGGGCCGGAGCGGCAACGACCAGAGCGTTTCTGGAATCCGTCTTGAGCGAGCAAAAGATCATTGCCGCGCATTATCAGCACGTTGATGGGACCTCATTCGCAGCACCGATCGTTACCTCAATCGTCGCGCAGATGATCGAAGCGAATCCGCAACTCACACCGGCGGGAATCAAGAATATTCTTATTTCGACGGCCCATCGCATTGCGCATGCGTCCGTCCTGAGACAAGGCTATGGAGTGGTTGACGCCCGGCAGGCGGTTTCCCTCGCCAAGACTGACACGCATCAGTGGCAGGCCATAGTTGGCGGACCACCCAGAGTTGAAGATGGCAAGGTGCTGTTTTTCTTTTACGGCGATCAAGCGAAGAGCGTCTCGCTCGCTGGAGAGTTCAACGGCTGGGACAGCAACAAAACCAGGCTGCAAAAGGACGAACAGGGAATGTGGAGAACAGCGATTGCAGCGCCACCCCCGGGACTCTATCACTACAAGTTTGTTGTTAATGGCGAGTGGTGGCTCGAGGATCCGACCAATGGAATGAAAGCGCCTGACGATCACGGCGGGTTGAATTCAGTGCTGATCATCAAGTGAGATGTGTTGACTCGCTTCAGAAATGATCTAATCGCCGAGTGGTCTTATGACTCAAGCAGAGCTCCTTCCTGGTAAGCGAGCAAGAGTTTTTCGAGAGCGGCGATATCCCCTCGGAGAGTTTCGCCTTCTTCGGTGTCGGCGATAAGACGATGCGGATCATACACACGCAGGTTCGAGACTTTCGGCACAATGTCAGCGCCTGAGGTAATCGCTTCGGTGATTGATTCGAAGTGGTGATGTTCGGCGAGCGCGATTCTCTCAGGCGCAAGTATCAAGGTATAGCCGCGATCGCCGTAGGCTTCGGAAAATGCGCCGTCAATAGTTACCGCCAGTCCGCTGCGCTTGACCGGTTCTTCTCCTTTATCCACTTTGACGGGGACGTGGCCGTTGACGATCAACCCGTCTTTCTTCACTCCAAATTCTTCGGCCACGCGACGGCAAAACTCTGGCTCATGAATCAGCGCAAAATAGGGGTTCTTGTGCTCTTTTCGCGCCTCTGCATCCTCAATGAAATAGTTTTCGAAGGTGGTCATTCGATCTTTGCCAAAGAGCGGGGAACGCGGCCCCGTCCAGAGATACCAGAGCCAGTCCGCATCGCTGCCCGCCGCTTCGGCTTTTCGAAAACCGCGGCGGACGATCGAATCGAGTGCGTCGAAAAGAGCGCGTCCGGAGTGTTTCTGGCCGTCAACTGTGACAGAAAGAAAATTTCCGCTGTCGCTGACCGGCACACAGCCGTGGAAGATCAGGGCGTGATCGCGGCGAAGCCACATGGCTCCACGTTTGGATACGAAGGACATGTGTTCCCAGAGGCGCACGCTCGAAATGAAGGATTGCCTGAAGCGGTCCATGCAAGCCCGCTCTTCCGAGGAGAGTTTGTAAGGGTCAGCTCCGTCAACTGTGGGAAAGTGCGTATCGAGCAACGAGTATACGCGCCCATCGATTTCTACAGTGCCCGCCACGTGGTCGATTCTATGCAGCAGGTTCCGATGTTCCATTTCCCACTCGGGATGTCGCCGGCTTAGTTGGCCCTCGAGCTTAAACTGCACCATCGCAGCGGCCTTTTGCATCCGAGCCATCAAGAGATCATCGCGCAGCCCGGTGCCCCGGGTCTTGAATCTTTCCGCCGGGTCGTCGGCATAAACCGTGCGCGCCAGCTTCTCGAGCGGCGACATGATCAGACCATAGCCCTCTTCGAGCTGCGAAAGCCGGCGATAGCGCAGAGAGATGCGAACCACGGTCGCAATCAACGCCTCCTGGCCCAGGCAGGCGCCCATCCAGGAAGCGTCGTGATTGCCCCATGTAAACGAGACTCTTGGCTGCTCGGTTAAATAATCGATAACCCGATCGAGTCGCGGACCACGATCACCGAGGTCGCCTGCGACCACGATTTCCGAAACGCTAAGATTCCGCACCAGGTGCGAGGCGGCGCGCACGGCCTCTAAGTCGCGCCTGTGGTCCACGAGCCCGTCGATCATTGCGTCGACATACTCGGGCCCGCGAGTCTTGATGGGTTCATGAAGCAGTTCTGCGAACAACTCCGCATAGGCTGATGGAAATAGCGAAACAACATGCGCGCGTCGATAGACGCCATCCAATTGGCGAACTATTTCAAACTGCAAACGCAGTTTGCGTCGCACCCACGTCTGGCGGGTGGCAGCGTCGCTCAACTGATCGCTCAGATACTCCATCGCTTCGCGTGGATAATAGAGAACCGCAAGGAGTTCTGTAAGTTCACTCTCAGTCAATCGCTCTGCGAATCGCGACTGCACCAGAGGACGCAGAGTACCTGAGGCGTTGTTGATAATATGCCGAAGCTTTTTGTATTCGCCGTGGACATCGCTAACCACGTGAACGGTGCCCTTGGGCAAAGACAGACCAGCTCTTAACGCGGAGAGTTCCGCCAACGCGGAATCTGCCGTAGGAAAACGAACTGCCAGGGCGCGCAGCAGGCTGAGTTCTTCTGAACTAAATGATAGGGACATTGCAAAACAGAAGTCGCGGTGGTTTGAGTCTGCAACACCAGGCGCGAAAAACAATTTGCACTGCCGGCAGCAAAACTCAATTTCGATCGAGAGCCGCAAGTTTCTCTACTCGCTGCGCATGCCGTCCGCCGGCGAAT
>QHXG01000428.1 GCA_003222845.1 Acidobacteriota bacterium
GAGCGCTACCACACTCAATGGCCGCGCCATTCCCTTCAACGAATCTGACGCGCTGGTCGAAGGCGACGTGGTTAGGATTGGCCCTTTCTTCCTTAACGTCGAGCAGACTGATGAAGTTTTCAAACTCAGGGTTTCGCTTCAGTTTGCCCTCAATGTGGCCGAAGGTGAAACGCAGCACCGGACTAAGACCAAGGTCGAAACGACCAAGGGTTTGGTCTTGCCGAAGCGCATCGTTGCGGCATCAACTGAGGCCGTTAATTCGCTTAAGATATTTTGGGATAAGCGCACGCGCGAAAAGGCTGGTCGCCCGTCGCCTTTGCATCCACAAACTCCTCCACGGCCCGGCAAGATTCGATTCAATTGGATACCAACGAGGGACTTGGTTCGTCCCTGGCCGTTCGCTATTTTCATTTGGGCGCTGCTCATCGTGGGAACTCTCTCGGGCGTCGCCGCTTTCGCCTATAAGAGCGCTTTTACTCCGCAGCCGCTTTCAACTCCCCATTCAACCAGCAGCTTCGCTTTAACACCGGCGATTGCCAAACAGTCTGCCGGCGGTTCTTGCGCTTCTTGTCATGCTTTTGGAGTGAGTGTGACGAATAAGGAAAAGATGAATGCCAACTGCGCCTCCTGTCATCAGACGGAAAGCTTCGCCGCCAGTGTCATTCCCGCGCATCGCGAGGCGGGAATCACCTGCACCACCTGCCACAGCGAACATCGAGGTCGCGATTATAAGGCCACGAATGCGGCGCTGGAGTCCTGTGCGAAATGCCATAACGATGACAACCAGACCCTCTATAACAGCAAGAGCGTTCACACACCTCACGGTGGAACCTACGGTTATCCAGTGGTTAACCGACAGTGGGTCTGGAAAGGACTGGACTCGGAAGAGCTGGAAGCAAAACCCGAGATAGTTGCGTTGTTGAAGCAGAACCGAATTACTCCCAGCCAGACTCAGGAATGGCGCAATGCTCAATTTCACGCGATTCACCTGCAAAGGGTTCGCGTCGTCTCGGGTCTAAATGGAATTGAAGACATCGAAACGGCAAATCAAGTTATGTCATGCAGCAGTTGTCATAAGACAGGCTATATGGGCGCCAATGTCGATCGAAATTATCCGCGCACAACCTGCTCCCATTGTCATAACGCCCAAGTCTTTGAGCAGAACAAGGGCGCCACAGGAATGGAAACTCCCAGTTGCACCTCTTGTCATGTCCAGCACATCAAGGACACGCATTGGGCAACGTCTCTGCGCATTGCACAGAGAACGGTAGCGCCCGAAGTAGTCAATAGGTAGCGCCATGAGAAAGTCACAACTACTCATCATCCTGATGCTGCTGGCGCTGCTTCTGGCGATCAATCAACTCCTTACTGGACCTTCGTCCCTCAGAAGATATCTGGGCGGACTACCCTGGTATGGCTGGGCCGGAATTACAATTTTTCTTGCAGCGGCGGGAATCTGCTTCGCAATTCGCGACGCCAGGCGAGCGCGCCTGTTGCTCGAAGAGCCAATTGAGAAACATCTTGACGAGAATGCGCAGAGAGTTCAGCTCTCGAAGGAGTTGCTGGAAAAGTATGACCCCGACGGGCCTGACTATCCGCATCCGGTCGTGATTGCCGATCGTTGCATAGGCTGTCAGGCATGCGTCGATGCCTGCCCGCATAGCGTGCTGGCGATGGTTAACAACCTCGCGGTTCCCGTGGCCCGCTCCGAATGCATGGAAGATACTTCGTGCCAGATCGCCTGTCCGGTAACTCCGAAGGCCTGCATCGTTGTTAACACCACCAAGATCATCAAGCCTCGCCCCGTCCCCACCCGGAACGAAAAGTTCATGACGAACGTGCCGGGCTGTTACATCATTGGCGATGTTTCCGGCACTCCATTGATTAAGAACGCCGCCAACGAAGGCGCAGATGTCATCAAACATATTGCGCAAGAGCTGAGGAGCGCCCCGCCCGAACCAAAGGCCGAATTAGATGTAGCTATCATCGGCATCGGTCCGGCAGGTTTGTCAGCCGCCGTACTTGCCAAACAGCACAATTTGAAATATGTCGGCATCGAACGAGCCGACGTCCTCGCTACTATCGTCGCTTATCCGAAGAACAAGTATCTCTTCTTCAAGCCTGAATCGATGCCAGCGCACGGCGGCGTGCGCGCCGACGGCGCGGGCACTCAGCGGGAGACTCTCCTGGAATCATGGCTTGGCACAATGATGAGTCACGGAGTGGTGATCAACGAGCATGAAGAATGCAAGACCGTTAAGCGCGCAACTGATGGCGACTATTTCATCGTCGAAACCGAAAAGGGCGAAAAGCGCGAGCCGTGCAGTTACCGTGCCCGCCGAGTCGTGCTGGCTGTCGGCAACCGGGGCGCTCCGATGAAGCTCGGCGCCCCCGGCGAGGGCATGAGAATAGGGCGAAACGGACAAAGCGAAGATAAGGTTGTCTATGCCTTATCAAATCCAGACGATTTCAAGCAGAGGAAGATCGTCGTAGTCGGCGGCGGCAACGCCTCGGTCGAGGCGGTGGTTGACCTGGTGGCGCGCCGCAGTGGAAATCAAATTGAATTTCGCGCTCCCGATGAGATCAATGAGGTAACATTCGTTTTAAGGACCGCTTTTACCAACGATGTGAAGTTCTTAAATAAGCAACACCTTTACCAATGCATCGATGAAGGCAAAGTCAAGATCCTGTTCGATACTTTCATCAAAGAGATTCGCGAGCGCGAAGTGGTGGTGGCAGATACCAGGACTAAAGAAGAGACGGGAAAGATTGAGAATGACTACGTTCTTGCTTTGATTGGCGGCGCACCGCCTACTAAGTTTTTGGAATCGATCGGCATCACGATTCCGAAAAGCTAAACCGGCGAACTAGCGACTACAACTCCACGATTCATTTCTTTACATGACAGTCTGCGCACGCCTGCGGAGCTTTCAATGTGGGATCTCTCTTCATCGCGGCATTATGACAATCGATGCATTTGGTGTGGTAGGCGTTATCGTTGGTCAACTTTCCAGATGGTGACTTGCCCACCTCCTTCGGGTAGGTGACGCCTTTCGGTGGAAATTCGGCAGTTTCCTCGGAGGCTTCTTGAAAGTGACATTTCCGGCATGAATTCACCGGCTGCTTGGACTTGTCTAGCTGATCGGTGGTAAGCACTTCGGTTCGCTCAGACTTCTTGAGGTAAGGTTGACCGGCGACGGGCATTGGTTGCTCTGTGTGATGACAATACACGCAAGCCGTCGGCGTCTTACCGTCAATCGTGTGCTTCGCGTCGGTATTGTGCTTGGAATGATCAAAGGCCATCTCGGGCTTCATCTCGCCCCACTTTGGATCGGCACTGTCCTTCGACAGGATGAACGGTTTGTCGGGTTGGGAGGCGCTCGATTCGGGAATCGCCTTGCCCGCAGTATCAACCGCGTGCGGCGGCTTCGTGCCATCGAGCGAAGCTGCGGCTTGATACACAACTGTCATCCCCACGCCGGAAACCACGACAGCCAGAATAGTGAGTATTCTCAGTTTCATTTCGTCACCTCTCAAGTTAACCCATCCGAGCGGTCTTCTGCATATTCGACTTGCGGGGAGATTCGATCCGTAGTGCTGCGAATATAGTAAGGCCATACCTGCGTTGTCAAATCTTTGGTTCTGCTGCCGTGCGCCAAAAAATTGTCGTAAGCAGGCGAAGCGTAGAGAAAAAAGAAAAAGGGTGTGGGGTAGTTCGCTGTGCTCGCTAATCCCTCACCCCAACCCTCTCCCAAAGGGAGAGGGCGTTTAGAAGAGTGTGACTTGGCCTTGACTACCGACAAATTTTTGGCGCACTAGCTCTGCTGATTCCTGAGAACACGCATCTTTATTCACCTGAGCGAAATCCAGTACGCTTGTGGCAGCGAGCACACTCCGTAAAGTTGGCGCTCTCGCCGAAAGCGCGTTGGCCATTGTGGCAAGCGATGCAGTTTTGGGCGCGCGAATTCGAGAGATGCTGCACCGGCGCGATGGAACTGACCTGTTTCGCTTGCGGCAAACCGCGTCCGCGTACATCGTGACAACGGTCGCAACTCAAGCGCTCGCGCGGGCCGTGGTCCGCATGACTAAAACCAACTCGGTACGAGCGAGCGGCAATTGAAGTCGAGGCGTAAGAACCAAGCCTGTGGCAGGAGCCGCATGAAGAAGTTTTACTCGCTGACTTTCCGGGAGAATGGCAGTCATAACAGATTTGATGAGCATTTAAGCGTGCGGGAATTGTCTCAGCCACGCCACGGTTTGCCGCGCTATGACAGGCTGCGCAACCGTTTCCGGGGCGCGCAGATTCAATTCCCTTTAAGTGTTGTGCGTGATCGAACTCCGCCGCAAAACTCATCAGCCGTGGAAAATTCTTAAGGGGCGCGTTTGGTGAGTTGAGGCCTTCGGGCTTATGGCAAACGGTGCAAATCGGATTGACGGACGAAGAATTGTTGGATGCCGTGAATTGAACAAGATGGCAGCCGGTGCAATCTTTGTGAACCGGAAATCTTGGTTCAACTGAACCATCACTTCTGCGATGGCATGATGCGCAATTCGTGCGGTCCATCAAATCCGCATGTTCCTTCGGAGTTGCGTGAGAAAACTTCGAATAGTCTGCTAGCGGGCGGTTCGGTTCCGAGCCTCTCGTGGCAAAGACCTGCTCGACAAAGATAAGGATCACGAGAAGAATCGCCGGGCCGAATGCTGTTTGGATCTTAGAACGCATCGTTCACGAAGCGGTGATCGATAAAGTCCGCGAAGCGGACGTCCGAAAATAGCCCAGCAGTTCACTGCTGGGTAAGACGATGAGAATATTTATCAAAGCCCATTTCAACGGGCGACAGAATTTAGGGAATCAGAAGCCATGTGATCAATCTCCGCCACGCGTATCCTCCAGGTTGAGCCTTGCATCCGCTCGCTATTGCTCGCGGTTCTGTAACTCTCGCTCTGTCGTCCGCTTCGCGGATTAACTCCGCGGTAATAAACTTCCCACCCAGCAATGAATCGCTGGGCTATTTTCATTCGTCCGCTGCGCGGACCGGGCCAAACTCCCCGTTTCATTCTTCTCCTGTTTGCGGGCGCTTCGGACACGGTTCTCCCTTCACCGAATAGTGCGAACATGGTGGCTGCTCACGGCCTACAACTGACGTGTGACAGGCTACGCATGTGTAGTTCTTACTGGCGTCCGCTCTTAGTTGCATCTCGTCAAAGATTGTGACTCTGGCCTGGCCGCTCGGAATCGCCGCAGTCGTGGCGTGGCAGGGCGCGCAAGAGATTATTTGCACGTCAGCCTTGCGGATATTCAGCGTGGTCATCTGGGCGATGTTGATGTGACAAGTAGTGCACCCTAGATCATGATTATTGGATTCGGTCTTTCCGTCAGGGGAGAGAGTATGAGTATTGTGCCGGAACTTAAGCGAGAATCGCTTTGGTAAATCAGTCGGCCAATTCTCAAACCACTTAACGGCGTTAACGGACAGAGCCGGTGGCTGCGTGACCGCTAATCTTCTCGTTGCGTAATCGGATGCAGAAACATGGCAACCATCGCAGTCATCCTTCGTCGGTTTCTGTGCCAGCCAGTGACAGGTGAAACAGGATGAGTGAGCGTTGGCCTCGCGGGATCCCGGAATCGTCTTAAAAGTATCTGCTTCGATTCTCTTGAACGTATCTTCGCTTTGAATTCCTTTCAATGGCAGCGGCATAGGACCGCGCCCGTCCGTAAAATGACAACTGGCGCAGATGTCTTGCGTCTCGGCTCTGTCCAGACTTGCGGAGCTGAAAGATGTTCGCTGCCAGATCAGGCCGGCATCGATCTCATGCGTGGGCTGTTGACCCCGCGCCATGAGGCTCTGGTGTAGGCCATGCGGATAGTAGCCGGGAAATTCTCTCGCCAGAATGTCGCCACGTTTCGGGCTAGGGAATTGAGGATAAACATCTCTCGACATAAGACGAACCGCAACGCGACTGTGGCATACGCTGCAGATCGGCGGACGATCTCCGCGATAAAATTGCTGTTGGTGACATCGCAAGCATGAATCATGATACGGATATCCGACTGCAACGCTCGGTTTAGTAGCGGCAGCGATCTGGTCTGGTGCTGCTGCTGAAGGAACTACGTGACAGTCACTACACTTCAAGTTCCGCGCTTGCCGATCTTTGGCATGTTTACCATGCGATTCATGAGTGAAATTGGAATATTTATTGGCAGCCTGCGCGGATGGCGGAGCGCTTGGACGACGGCGGATTTGTCTCTGGCGTTTCTGCGGTTCTATTGCGATGGAAACTCGTTCGCATACAAACAGCAATCCCGCAAGTGCGATGAAGACTGCCAGTGCCGCATTGCGTCGTTTGGTCTGCTGTTTACACGGCTCACTCTGCATGATGTCAAGAAGCCTCTGGTTTGGACAATGAATAGCCGCTAGTCAGATGTTTGCCCGATCATTGACTGATGTCAGCGACGAGTTTACCGACAAAAAAGTTCTTCTTATCCTTTCCTGGGGGAAATGCGAGCGTGACGACGGTGGCCTTATTCACCTCCGGCGGCCCCTCCACCTTAATCGGTTTTGCCGTTTCCCAAAAAACGTCGACGCCGGCATTGTTTATCGGTGCAATGGTGGAGATATAATAAGTGCCGGGGCAGAGATCGTAGAAAAACGCGATGCCGTCCTTATCGCTGATTGTGGTTTGGATTCGAGATCCGTTCTCTAACTTCCTTTCGAGGGCTTGCAAGGCGACGTTTAGCCAGGTGGTCCTGGCCTCGTAGAAACCCACCCTGAGGTTCGGGGAAGATAAGGGCGCGTAATTAGTGATCCATTTCCGCGCCAGTTCCTGATTGCCATTCAATTTTATTAGTGCGTTGTTATAAGCAGTGGTGAATTCACGCACACACTTGTTTGGATCGCTACCCGCACACTTAACTTCATCGGCTGTTAGCTCGCGGCAATAGATCGTCTCGCAGTGATTATCCTCAAGCCAGGCGATCAATTGTTGACTTGCGCCTGCACCTTCGTAATAGCTGCGGAGGGAAGGCGCTGTCTTGAGGTTCACAGAAGTTGCCAGGTTAAATGGCGAAGCAGATAGATAAAAATGCTTCCGAGCCAATGCTAACTTGTTCACGTTGGCTGGATCGGGCGTCAATTGAATTACTCCTGGCGAAGCATCATCCTTGCAAAGCCCTGGACCCGGAGGTGCGGCTGGCGCTGAGGCCGGTGTTTGCGCTAATCCTGGAAGATAGAACATGACTAGCAGGCAGAACACCGTGTTTGCCGTCAAAATCGCGTGCCATTTTCGGCGGGCCATCTTGATTATCTTCCAGTCTCTTCAAGCCATTAACAGGTAGTCATAAACCAAATTGCAGTAACCTTACCAACGTCGGACAGGTCTTTCAAGCTTCTCTCAAAACGTGAAATCGCGAGTCAGCTTAATCTGAAGACTATGTGAAGGCCTTTCAAGCCCCGCTCCGGT
>QHXG01000429.1:0-5059 GCA_003222845.1 Acidobacteriota bacterium
CGAAGTCTCGATCACTCTCCGTTCGTGGGATGGCGAGCGCACCGCTGAAGAGCTAGTCGACTCGCTGCGCGGTTGCGACGTCGCAATTGATTTTTCTGTGGCCGCGGCCGTGATCCGAAACCTTAAGGCCTGCGCCTGGGCAGACTTGCCGCTGGTTGAAGGAACGACCGGCTGGGACAGCCAACTGGACGAAGTGAAGAACGTCGTTTCTCAAAACGATGGGGCGCTAATTTACGGCGCAAACTTCTCCGTCGGCGTGCAGGTTTTCTACCGCATCGCGGCGTCTGCTGCTGAACTCTTTCAAAGTCTGGGGTCGTACGATGGGTTCATCGAAGAAGCGCACCACAAGCGCAAACGCGATGCGCCTTCGGGGACGGCACTGCGACTTGGCGAGATTGTCGCCTCGCATTTAACTCGTGAAGTGCCCGTCAGTTCGACCCGCGCCGGCTACATCCCCGGAACGCATCGCGTTGGTTTTGATTCACCCTCGGATCAAATCATTTTGGAACATACAGCGCGCGGCCGCGAAGGTTTTGCGGCGGGAGCGCTGTTGGCAGCAAATTGGATCGTCGGCCGCAAAGGCGTTTACGAATTCTCGGAAGTGTTTGATGAAATCATTAAGGCATGAGCTCCGTTAGGAGCCGCATGTTTATAGATGACGATTGTCTTTATTAACCTAAGCTCCTTTAGGAGCGCGATAGAACATTTTACTCCTAAAGGAGTTCGGACCATAAACGTTGACGTGGTGCTATAAACATTGCACTGCTGACGGAGTTTAAGGAATAAGGAGTTGAAATCATGACCATGAAAGTCGATTGGATGCGCGGATGCGCGACGGCTTTGGTAACGCCCTTCAAAGCCGATGGCGCCTTTGATGAAGAGCGCATGCAGGCACTTGTCGAACGACAGATCGACGGTGGCGTGCGTTTGCTGGTTCCCTGCGGCACGACCGGTGAAAGCGCGACGATGACTGAAGCAGAAGACAAAAGTGTGATTGGTCTGACCGTAGAAGTTGCGCGTGGCCGCGCTAAGGTCATCGCGGGAGCAGGCAGCAACTCGACGGCGGCCGCAATCGAGTACTCGCAAAGCGCGCGCGATCTCGGCGCCGACGCCGTGTTGCAAGTGGCGCCCTATTACAACAAGCCGACGCAGGAAGGTCTCTACACTCACTTTCGCGCGATTGCCAAGGCCATTCCGGAGATGCCGATCATGCTTTACAACGTACCAGGCCGAACTTCTTCTAATATTGCGGCGCAGACTGTGCTGCGCCTGGCGAATGATTGCGAGAACATCGTCGCGATAAAAGAGGCGTCGGGTAATCTCTCGCAGATCATGGAGATTCTTCGTGAGCGTCCGGCTGGCTTCACAGTATTATCCGGAGATGACGCGGTCACGCTGCCCTTGATCGCGCTGGGGGCGGAGGGGATTGTCTCCGTGGCCTCGAATGAAGTTCCTGACTTGATGTCACGCATGACTGAACTGGCGCTCGCGGGAAACTGGACCGAAGCGCGCGAGTTGCATTATCGGCTGCTGCCTTTGATGGAAGTGAACTTCATCGAATCAAGTCCGGGCCCAGTAAAAGCCACGATGGCCATGATGGGCTTGCTGGAAGAAAACTTCCGTTTGCCACTCGTGCCGATCACCGAAAAGAGCCGGGGCCGTATTCGTGAAGTGATTGGAGAACTTGGTCTGCTTGAGAGTGCACACGCTGCTGTGTGAGTCCGCAACCGCCTGCCGTAGCGGGCGGCTAGCGTCGTGCAGGAAGCTATCCACGAAGGCATACCAAATTCTCGGAAAAGATACACTAACTCGTTATGCTGTTTTCGTGTGATTTCGTGGATCAATCCTTCGTTTTCTTTTCAGCTTCGCATTGGAATTAATTTGCCCGCGCCACCACAAGCAGCACTAACTTATGCGTGAACGAATCGAAGCCTTAGCCGCGCGCGAGGCCGGCGACTATTCAGCCGAAGACTTCGCGCTCTTTGCTGAGTTTAAGAACGCGCTCAACCGCGGCGCGATTCGTGCAGCCGAGCGCGACAGCGACGGCAAATGGCACCCGAACGCCTGGGTGAAACGAGGCATCCTCCTGGGGTTTCGCATGGGCATGATCGTTGACATGTCGCCAGCGGATGGAAGCCTCCGCTTTCTCGATAAGGATACTTACCCGATTCACTCTTTCACACCCACAGATCGCGTGCGCATAGTTCCGGGCGGGTCCAGTATTCGCGACGGCGCCTACAT
Source organism: Acidobacteriota bacterium (assembly GCA_003222845.1). Taxonomy (GTDB): domain Bacteria; phylum Acidobacteriota; class Blastocatellia; order Pyrinomonadales; family Pyrinomonadaceae; genus UBA11740. Next base: position 2,242 of record QHXG01000429.1, read on the forward strand.
CGCCCCCGGCGTTGTCTGCATGCCGCCGATGTTCGTCAATGCCGGCGCGTACGTCGATGAAGGCACAATGATCGACAGCCACGCGCTGGTAGGTTCATGCGCCCAGATCGGCAAACGCGTCCACCTTTCCGCCGCCGCGCAAATCGGCGGCGTGCTCGAACCCACAGGCGCGATGCCCGTGATCATTGAGGACGACGTGATCGTCGGAGGCAACTGCGGTGTTTACGAAGGCACGATTGTGCGCGAGCGCGCCGTGCTGGCTTCCGGAACAATTATCACCGGCTCAACTCCGCTCTTCGATCTCGTCCGCGAAGAAATCTATCGACGCAACGGAGACGCGCCTCTCGAAATTCCTGCCGACGCCGTCGTCGTTCCTGGTGCGCGCGCCGTGCAGACCGAGAAGGGGCGCGAATGGGGCCTATCGCTTTACGCGCCGGTGATCGTGAAGTATCGTGACGCGAAGACTGACGCAGCGACGCAATTGGAAGATTTACTTCGTTGAGCCTGCAAGTCTTGATACTCGACCGGTTTTGGAGTAGCTCCTAACATCGCTATGGATCAGCGCGATCATGGAATCGAATCCGAGGAAGCCGAAGAATGTTTCTTCCATGACTACATGTTTGCCAAGGATAACAGACGATTCGATGACGTTAACGTCCTTGATGGGAAGACCGATCGAGGCAGACGGTTGCGCTTGATTTTCCAGGACAAAGGCGATGGACTCGCGAGAATATTCACCGGCTGGGAGTTGAAGAAGACTACGAAGCGAAAGAGATGAAGAAAAAGTTTAGTGAGCTAACAAAGTCAGCGCAAGCCAGGGTAGAAGCGGAATATCACCGCATGAAACCCGAGGAACTGGACGGGGCGATTTCGAAGGCAAAGTCGCACAGTCCTGATGCAATCCATCTATCACCGAGATTGGTTCGAAAACTGAAGACGGTTGCCGAGTCGGAGGGCGAGTCTGAGTACCGAACGATGGTCCAAAGGTGGCTCGAAGAACGCCTTCGACAAAGTTCCAAGCGCGCCTCTCCTTCGGCTCAAACTCATTGAGGTCCGTTATGCAATCGATCACGCGAGCGCCACGCACTTCCAGACAGACATGATCACAGATTCTTTACAACTGAATCTGCCAGTTGATTTTCCCAGAAGCGTTCTTCCAAGGGATGCACGACCATTTGTGAAATGGGTGGGCGGGAAACAACAACTTCTCGCGCAGTTCGAAGCCTATTTCCCAACGACCTTTCGCAGATATTGCGAGCCGTTTCTCGGCGGAGGAGCGGTCTTCTTTCATCTTTGGAACGCACGCAGGCTCCCCAGGCAGGCATTCTTGTTTGATAACAATGCCGAACTTGTAAATGCATACTTGGTTGTAAGGGATAAGGTTGACGAATTGGTAGAGACTCTGACCATTCATCAACAAAGACATAACAAGAAATACTACTACCGTGTCAGACGGCTCGACCGAGAGGAGCTCGAACTGAGCGAAGTAGAAAGAGCCGCGCGTACCATCTATCTGAACAGGACATGCTATAACGGCCTATATCGCGTCAATAGCAAAGGGGAATTCAATGTTCCAATGGGAAGCTACATAAATCCTCAAGTTCTTCATGAGAACGTGCTTCGGACTGCAAGTTCAGCATTGCAGGGCGTGAATATTGAGCTTAGAGATTTTCGGAGTCTTGTGGATTTCGTCCAAGCTAAAGACTTCTTTTACTTCGATCCGCCTTACGATCCGTTGAGCAAGACTGCAAGCTTCACCGGTTACACACGTGACAGCTTTGGCGAAGAAGACCAGAGAGAGTTGGCGAAAGTCTTCGCCCTGTTGGCCGAGAAAGGAGCTTTCGTCATGCTCAGTAATTCAAACACACCGTTGGTTAGTGAGTTGTACCGGAAATTCCGAATCGAGACTGTACAAGCAAGACGTGCAATAAATTCGGATGCGAATGGTAGAGGTTGTCTTCCCGAGGTCGTGGTGCTGAATTACTAGATCAAGCTTGACCTGTTGATATTCAAATCTTAGCATTCAATCAGAGGCGTAGAGGTTATGGTCATTGAAGCAAAATATGAAAACGGTGTCTTCAAGCCACTTGTCGAAGTAAAGCTCGAGGAAGGAACGACGGTGGAGATTCACTTCAATCATGAACAGTCCGCCCGGAAAGCGCCGTCCATTCGAGAGCTTGGTTTTGCCGGAATGTGGGCCGATCGCGAGGACATCGAAGATGGCGTGAGCTACGTCAACCGTCTCAGAGATCAGTCCCGGCCTTAACAATCGCAAATGGCTTACCTCGTTGATACCGACGTTCTAATCGATGTCTCCAGAGACAAAGAGGCTGCGATTGAGTTTCTCGATCAACTCGACGATTTCTGGCTCATGTCGATTATCACCGCGATGGAATTAATGGTTGGCGCCCGCAATCAGAAGGAGGTTTCCGAAATCGATCAACTCGTAGCGGTCTATTCCGTAATTCCTTTGGCCGCCGAAATTGGCGCAACAGCTTATCGGTTGCTGAAGAAGTTTGCTAAATCGCACGGACTCCGAGTCTTTGATTCTCTGATTGCGGCTACGGCTATTGAGGAGAATCTTACATTGGTCACGAAAAACAAAAAACATTTCCAGATGATAGATAACTTGAAATTGGAAATTCCGGGCTACTAACCGGATGTGGAATTGAACAGCGTATGCGGAAATGTGAAATTCATTTGCCATTGAATTACTGCGACGGCAGGCCGATCGAGCAGGAGAAAATTGACCGCGTTCGTGAAGAACTCCTCGCCGAATTTGGTTCATTTGCGGAACCATATCGGCGAACGTGGAGAT
>QHXG01000429.1:5244-5722 GCA_003222845.1 Acidobacteriota bacterium
TGATCGTCAAACTGAAGAAAAAGATCGCTCGTTATTCAGACCTGACGTGTGGACAGCAATATGTTGTGATTGGCATCGAAGCTGACGATCTGCGGATCTTGAACAACGCCGGTCGTCCTTTGCTGTATCCGCATGGTTTTTTTTCACTGGTTGATGCGCAAGAACCCGTCGATTGTGTGACTGACTTTGGCGAGGACGGGGAACGATATTCGTATCCGCCACCCCTCAACAAAGTCGGCTTCTTTGAAGACTTCTTCGATGAAAAGAGAAAAGCCGTCGCCACATTCTGGCGCGTGGTGAATCAGCGGCTTGCGGCCAGCCAGCTGAGGGTCGCATGACCACGCTCACCAGCGAAAGAGATGAAGAGGAAATTTAGTAAGCTAACAGAGCCAGAGCAAGCAAAGGTAGAAGCGGACTATCATCGCATGAAGCCCGAAGAACTGGACGCAGTGATGTCGAAGACAAAGTCACGCAGTCC
>QHXG01000429.1:5823-7244 GCA_003222845.1 Acidobacteriota bacterium
TGCAAGGTGGGCGCGCATAATGACGAAGTGGCTCGTTACGTATAGTCGGCGTACGGGAGCCAAATGGAACTTGGTGGAATTCGGGGGCACTACAAGAGCTGAATCTCGCGGGATTGTTGATATGATCGCCATCCGAAAGGACCATCGCCATGATGGCCCTGCTTTCAGGCGCGGAGACTGCTTCGAAATCGTTCTGATTCAGACCAAAGGAGGTTCCGCGCCGCGACCGACCTTGGACGACGTTGCTCGACTGTCAAGGGTCGCCAAACATCATAGGGTGAAGGCTGTCATCCTTGCCGAATGGCGGCGCGGGCAGAAACTCGAACTGTACAAGCTCAATGGCGCCCACTGGCGATCAGTCTCGCCAGATGAAATCTTTGGCTGATCGAAGAGCAATGAAAAATAGTGGGCGCGCGCCCTCTTTTCTTAACGAATGAAAGTGATCTACAAAATCACCTACCCGAACGGCAAGATTTATATCGGCAAGGATCTCACGGACAGCATCAACTACTTTGGCAGTGCAAGTCCCGACTTGATTGCCTCCGACTTTTCCAGAGAGCAGAGGCGAGACTTCGCAATCAGAAAGGAAATACTCTGGGAGTCCGCCGCCGCGTCGGATGCCGAGGTTAACCAGAAAGAGGTTGAATACATCGCCTCCTTTGGGTCAAACGACCCCGCGATTGGTTATAATCGATGGCCACGGTTTCGTGGACCAAGATGACTGCACGCGAAGTCACGAAATTCTTAATTCGAGCTAATGTCGGTTTCTCACCGGAGTGAACGATGACCATATCTGCGGATAGAGAAAAAATGCTTTCCGAGATGACGCGGGCAGAAAAAGCAGAACTGCTTCAGTGGATCGTTCGAGATCTCGGCGACGACTTTCCTGGCATAGAAAGCAAACCTGGCGTTATGGGCGGCGTGCCTTGCATCGCGCGCACTCGAATCCCCGTTTGGCTGCTGGAACAGGCCCGGCGTCTTGGCACCAGCGAAACTTTGACTGTGCGGGATCTGGCGAATGCCTGGAACTTCGTTCGCTCCCGCCGCGCCGAGATAGACGCGCAGATAGAAGCCAACGAGAAAGACGATGAGGGTGGGCCGCGCGTGCCGCTTCGGTTATACTCCTTGTAGACCACACACCAGTTACGATGAGGAGGGCAGGCAATGATCGAACTTACACGCGAACAGCGAGAAGCCGTGGCCCGGCAGGGAGAAACTCCTCCTCGCGCTCTGGACCCTGACACGCATACCACCTACGTGCTGATCCGCGAAAAAGTTTACGCCAGGCTTAAGGCGCTTCTGGCCGACGAGCAGGGCGATCAATTCGCGCGTGACCTGTACCCACATGTCATGGAAGTCTTTGGGCGCGAAGGGTGGGACGATCCCGCCATGGACATCTACAACGACCTCGATCCTCGCAG
>QHXG01000430.1 GCA_003222845.1 Acidobacteriota bacterium
CGGATTCTCTCGGCTTCATGGTGGAACTGTTGGGCGCCGACCATCCTCTGGTCAAACAGATCATGAGCGGCAAAATGCCTGAAGCCCGCGCTAACGAATTAATCGAAGGGACGAAGCTGAAGGATGTCGCGTTTCGCAAAGAACTGGCGGGAGGTGGCAAGCAAGCAATCGAATCATCGACCGATCCGATGATCGTTCTCGCTCGTCTGATCGATCCGAAAGCGCGCGAGTTGCGCAAGCGTTTCGAAAACGAAGTCACCGGCGTCGAGCGCACGAACTATGCCAAGATCGCGCGCGCTCGGTTCGCGAACGAAGGAACATCAGTTTATCCAGATGCGACTTTCACGCTGCGGCTCTCATATGGCGCCGTGAAGGGCTACATGGAAAACGGTAAGCGAGTAACGCCGTTCACGACGCTCCGGGGTCTCTACGATCGGGCGGCGAACTTCAAATACCAATTTCCCTACAACCTGCCGCCACGCTGGATGGAGAAAAAGCCGGCGATCAATTTGAGCACGCCGTTCAATTTCGTCTCGACCGACGACATCATCGGCGGCAATTCGGGCTCACCAACTATCAACAAGAACGGCGAATTGGTCGGCCTGATCTTCGACGGCAACATTCAATCACTGGTCGGTGATTTTATCTACGACGAATCAGTCAACCGGGCGATTTCTGTCGACGTGCGCGCGATGCGGGAAGTGCTGCGGAAGGTTTTTGGTGCGAATGAAATCGCGGATCAATTGGCGAAATAGCAGAACCGGCGCTATCACCGCTCCGAGCAGGCTTTCTCTAGCCCAGGCGTTTAGAGAGTGTGTCAAAAGTCGAAGGCGCCACCGGCTTTAGCCGCGTGGAGATTCAACTTGAACCTAACTTGATCGCAGAAAGATGATCGCAGACACCATCGGCTTCAGCCGCATGGAGATTCAATTTCAACCTATACTCGAGCGAAATAGCCCGAAACTGAACCTCCGCCGGCTGAAGCACGGCGGTATCCAAACAGAAAAGTTTGCTCCTGGTTTAGGTTAAAGTTGATGAACTACACGGCTGAAGCCGGTAGTATCTGGCCAGTTTTGACACAGACTCTTCACGCCTGGGCGTTTGCCGCGCCAATTCATAATTCTACGACCCGCGTTCACTTGCTCCTTCTCTTTCTCGGGTATAAGCTAAAGTTCATCAAGCTTCCCCGAATTAACCCTCCTCTGAAGATTGTCGGCAGTCTTTGCTCTTGTTGTCGGAAAGGAATAAGAAAATGAGAAAAGTTATTCTGGCCTTGATGATCGTAATGGTCGCGGCCGGCTTCGCGGTTGCAGACACAATCTACTTGCGTGATGGACGAACCATCCAAGGTACGCTGCTGGGTTTCATCAACGGACGCTTCGTCGTGCGCGTCGACTCACGTCAAACGAATTTTCCCAGAGCTAACACCGATCCAAACGTCGCGCGAGGAGAAAGGACCTACGATAGAGACATTTTATATTTCCGTCCTGAGGAGGTTGAGCGGATTGAGATTGAAGGCCGCACGATGGACGACTCGCGGGTTGAAACGGTGCAAGTGACCCTGGAATCAAACTGGATCGACACCGGTGTAGATTTGCGTCGGAACGACCACATTCAGATCAACGCGTCCGGAGTGATTACTGCCGGCCGCACGCGCATCACTCCCGACGGCTTGCGTTCGACTGACGCCAGCGCGCCTCTGCCACGCGCTGCTGAAGGCGAACTGATTGGCGCCATCAGCGATAATCCGCGCGCGCCCATCTTCGAAATCGGCTCAACGCGTGACATCATCGCGGACAGAGATGGCCGGCTTTATCTCACGGCGAATCGCGGCGCGTTCAGCGATGCACGCGGCAGCTTCTCGGTGCAGACTCGTCACCCACGCGACATGACGCTCGAAAACCAGGGTGACGTGTATCGCCGACGTAATCCCGGAATTCGTTCACGCACGCGGCCAGGAATTGATGAGCGGGAGCGCGAACGGACGCAGCAAGAAGTGACTATCGTTGTGCCCGCGACGTCGCGGGGCACAGACACTGGAATCGATGTGACTGCCGGAGAGCCGATCACAATCACTGCTACCGGAACGATCGTCGCCGGCCGGCGTACCGGCGAAGTAGGACCCGAAGGCGGGCGCAGCACTGGCTTTGGCTCAATCGTGGGCACGCGGCCGGTGCCCACGGCAGGTCCAGGCGCGCTTATCGGCTACATTCGTATGTCGAACGGGCAACTGAGTTCGGCATATTTAATCGGCAGCCAACTGAGCGCCTCCGCTCCCGCGGATGGTCGTCTAATCCTGGCCATCAATGACGACGACTACAGCGATAACAGCGGAAGTTTTAGTGTGAAGATTAGGTATTAGTTCAAAGGGCGGGCAGAGTAGCGACCGCGTTCACTCACGAATCAAACGAGGACGTCGTGAAATGCCCGTCTCCTCTCGCGAATCGCGGATCATTGTACTGAGTTCTGCAACTTCTTCGGCGCAATCAGTCGCCAGGCTTCCTTAATATGCAGGGCGAGTTCCTTGTCGCTGACTTGGTCCAGCTCAATGCCGACCCAGCCGCGCACACCTACATACGGGGGCCGATAGAATTTCTTTGGAGATTTCGCGATCAGCATTTCCTGGATACCTATCGCCGCCGGCACCGTCACGGCGACGTGCCCGTCGTGGTGATGATTATTCGAGAATATCGCGAACACCTTCTTTGGATTTCGAGACTACTTATTTTTTTGTCAGCACCTTTCCGTCCGAATCGAACTCCATAGTAAAACGCTTGCGGCCTTCTTTGGCTGAAACCTCGTAAGTTACTTTGTCGCCGACCGTGGTCCTTTCCGCCAGCGTGATCACTGCTCTGGGATATTTCTGCTTGATCGCCTGTAACGCGGCCGTTGGCAGAGAGTTCGGGTCGATGCTCTCCTCGACTTCCGCCACGATGCCGTCAGGATTGTAGAGAACGTCGCGTCTTGTGGTTCTCTCCTGGCTTTCGATTTCATAATACTGCTTGCCGTTTTCCATCTCGCTCGCGTAGCCCCGAATGATGGCTTTTGGATACGCGCGCTTGAAATTTTCGATTACCACCGCCGGCACTTCTTTCGCGGTGATCTTCTTCTCTTTCTCTTGAGCCATTGCCGACAGACCTAGCACCGACACGGCGAAAACAGACATCACAATTCGATTCATCTTCATTTTCAACTGTCTTTCCTTTCGCGAAGTCTTGAAACCTATTTATAGCACAGCGCGCAAAACTGAGGCACGGAGGCAAAGGATCTTGAACCGCAGAGGACCGGAGAGGTTTGCGCCGAGGAACGCAGAGATTTCTTTCCTCAGCGTCCTCTGCGAAAACCTCTCCGGTCCTCTGCGGTTAGATTAGTCCAGTGCGCCAATTGAATCGTTACGGAACCGCGAGCGGTAGCGACCGGCCTTTTGTTATCGACGGACACTTTTATTAAGGGCCGGTCGCTACCGCTCGCGGTTCTGTAACGACGGCTCTCTTCTCTACCACTATTGATTGGCACACTGAGATTTGTCCGTGCTCTTGCCTCGCGTCGTTCCAGCCTACATAATTCCGGCGCCATGCCAGGCCGTAAGCTCGATCTACACACGCATTACTATCCACCGATCTACTTTGACAAGATTCGCGAGCTGCCCTCCGAGTTTTCATTCGACAAGAGCCCGAGCGGGCAAACGATCATCACCTATCGCGGCGCGCGCTTCTTTGGCGTCACGCCGCCCATGACCGACGTGTCGAAGCGTCTTGAAGATATGGATCGCGTGCGTATCGATGTTGAGGTTGTCTCACTCTCGACGCCGAATGTTTTCTTCACGGACGCGCAACACCAGCCGGAAATCGCGCGCATGGTCAACGATGCCTATGCTGAATTGATTGCGAAACATCCGGCCCGGTTCAAAGCCTTCGCTTCGATTCCGATGGATGACACGGATGCGGCTTTGAAAGAGCTTCATCGCGCGATAAATAAATTGAAGATGAATGGCGTGATCCTGCTGAGCAACATCGGCGGCAAGCCGTTGACTGCTCCCGAGTATCGTCCGTTCTTTGCCGAAGCCAATCGCATGAAACTGTGCATTCTGCTGCATCCGATGCTGCCCGCGAACACCGATCCATTTCGGGAATACGTGCTTGGCCCAATCGTAGGATTCATGTTCGACACGACCCTGGCGGTCGCACGTATGTGCTTTGACGGCATGCTGCGCGAGTTTCCCGACATCCGCTGGATCGTCGCGCATCTCGGTGGCGCAGTGCCTTATCTGATGGAACGCATGGACAATGGCTGGCGCGATTTTCCCGAGTGCCGCGCCAAGATCGACGAGCTACCCAGCGTTTATCTCAAGCGGCTCTACTACGACACCGTGAACTTCAATCCGCACATGTTGACAATGGTTCGCGAGATGCTCGGCGCCGATCACATGGTAATGGGCAGCGACTATCCGCACCTGCTCGGCTCGATCGATCGCGCGGTGTCTTCAATTGAAAATCTCGATATTCCTGAGGAAGAGAAGCGCCAGATCTTCGAAGGCACGGCGTTATCCATTCTGAATAATGTGTAAGGAGGGGCCCAGACCCCGCAAGGCATGAAGCCCAACGCTCAAGGCATGGATGGAGCTTTCTTAGCGGGCATATCGCAAGCTAGAATGAGGACTGAAAGCGAGTGTGAGAGATGTCCACTCTGGAAGAGATAGTTAATGCGGCGAAGGCCCTCCCGCCGGAACAACGGGCTGAGCTCAAACAACGCTTGGAGTCGTTAGCAATTACCGAGGGCAACGGCGAAGCCTCTGCGGTCGATGAGAGCCAGCGTCGACAAGAGTTGCATGTGCGCATCCATCGCGCGTTGTACGAAGCTGGCTTAGTGAGTGACCCGAATCCACCTCCCAAACACCCACGTAAAAGGCGGCCGCCAATAAAAGTCAGAGGCAAACCAGTTTCCGAGACGATTATCGAGGATCGGAGATAGATGGCCGCGTACTTCATTGACAGCAGCGCCCTCGTCAAAGCTTACATCATTGAGACCGGGACTGTTTGGATGCGCTCGATTGT
>QHXG01000431.1 GCA_003222845.1 Acidobacteriota bacterium
TTGCCGTTGGGATTGTTCTGCGGGGATGGGGTCGGCTCCTGTGCGAACGACACAGGAATAAAGTTCAATAACAGAAAGAGTGTTGCCAGGATATTTTTGGTAGTTTCAAGCATGAGAATGTACCTCCTAGGTACCTTTCGTAAATCTACCTTGAGAATCTTGCTTGGTCGGTGGATTAGCGAACCAGATGATGCGTATGTTCGGGTCCTTCGTCTGTATTTCCATCCTCAGAGTCTTCCCTGAATTGGCTGAATCCTGGTTCCTGGACACAAAGCGAGCCAGGAAGTGAAGTCCTTCTCGCTACGCCAGGGAGTCATATCAAAGCCTACTTCTCCGGCGAGCGTCAGCAGGGTATCGGTAGCCAGCCCGGGCAGGCTGAAAAGATCAGCGCCGGTCATTTTATAAAGCTGGCTCCGTACATCAACTCCACCGCGCAGGCGGTCTCGGTTGCGGACCGACTTATCTTCCGGCGGCGGCTCTTGGTCAGTGCGATTTGGTTGGCTGCCAAGATAACGCCCGATGGCTGCTTCGCACTCGGCAATCTTCGCTTGATACGTTTCATACAAAGAAACCGCTTGGCCGAGCGCAAAAAGATGTTCTTCTCGATAATTGCCTACCAGCGACTTAGCGATGGTGGCGGCTGAAGAAATTGGCGGCGGATTAACACGGATCAGCGCGGAACAGAAAGGAGGACAAATAGAAAAAAGTAGGGCGTGAGTCATCGCCTCGAGCCCTCCCACAATCCCTTCCCATTAAGAGAGGAAGTAAGAGCCCGAACCCTCCCTCATGGTCGGGCTATTGCGCGTACGAAAGAATCCATTCCATGACCGGATCGCGGCCGACGCGAAACTCTTCTCAGGTGGGCTCGATTCTTTTGTCGGGTGCGATTTCTGAATCCGGGGCGGCGCCGAACCGCTGGAACTGGGTCGAGTAGAGATGCGCAGGCCGGAGTTTGGTAGCCGGAATTCTGCGCTGTCGCCGCAATGGTTCGGTCGTATTCCCGCGGGCGCACCGACGAGGATTGCTTGCGCCCGGTTGCGCGAATCAGACAGAGGTAAAGAACTGCGAGGTTAACGAGAGGATACCAACATTCATCTACTCAACGATCTTGAATGAATTCAAAAACTGATTACCAAAGGATTCACTGCCGGGCCGAGTTAACGCGAACAGCACAAACAGGTGGCGCTCATCGCCGTCTTGTTTGGTGAACACACGGGCCGTTCCTGAAAATCCTTCCGCGCTCAGGTAGTACTGCCTGCCTGCATAGCTGCCGAGCCTCAGATCGCGCGCCGGCTTCACCGATATCAATGGCCCCGATCCCGAACTGACGGCTCCCTGGTTCATGCCATCAATGATCTTCTGGAGCTCCTGATCAAGGGCTGATGCGTCGGTACGATTTTCATTCGGCCCTTTGGCCGAGACTACGAAGTAAAAGCCTCGATCGCTACCGCCGGCGAGAAAGTGGAGCGCCAAGGGCGCGCCGCTCGAATCTGGTGTTGAAGACGAACCCTCGACGGCATTGCTGGGGACCAGAACCGAGAAGTGCTGAGTGGCTGATTCAAATCTCGTCCAACGACTTGCGCTTCCATTCTCTGCGATGGGCCTGACGCTCGGCGCTGAGGTCTTTGCGCCGGTGCTCGTCACCGCGCCGAACAAATCATCGTTGGACAACGCTGCGTGCTTCGCTGTGGCACGGTTCTTCGATTGCTGAGGAGAATCACCGCTGACGATGCTGTCAACCTTGGCAAATTGAATCCGACGAAACTCCCAAGGCGCTACCGGCGACGGATCCTGCCAGAGGCCGCGATGTTCCGTGCGCGCCGCCTGTTCACATCGCGAATACAGATCGCGATCGCTTTCGGTCAATTCATAACTCGTTGCCGAATCGTACCAGGCCACGCCGTCCCGAAGCATCTGTGACCCTATATCAATTCCGTTAACGGAAACTTTGGCTTCCAGAAAACCTTCGGCAAGATGCGTGTACTCAACGGTCGCGGTCTTATTGAACACCAGAAGCTTTAAATGTTCGCGTGCTGCTTCGCTGAATGGCTGGCCATTCTCCGGAGGAACTACCGCCTTAAGGCGAATTCGAATCGGACGATTGATATTGCTGACAACCAGCGAGTTACCCGATTGAACTTCAACGACCTTTGCTTGCAGCGTGGCCGGAAATGCGAGCGACGGCACGCACAGCACTGCCGTGATGATGGGGAATAACTTTGACAGGGAAGTTGTAATCGCCCTCATCATTTGTAATCCGAATAAAGGCAAGAAGTCCTTCACTTCAGTGGAACTTCTCATGCTAATTACAAGGCGAACTCTTTTGCTAACGATAATTCCGCTTTTCTTAATTCGTATCGACCGCGACCGAGATTTCCTTCGGGCTTGATTGCGAGGACCGCAAAATAATCCTGATTAAAGAGCCTCATGACGAAAATGACTCTGCCGAGCGCAACCACCAACTCGCGCAACTCGCCGAGATCCAGGTCTTTGCCCGAACGTCTAGCGCCACGAACCAACGAGGTGAATTCTGCGGCGGCGACATCCAGGTTTTCCGCAACGCCTTCTTCCGAGAAGAATTTCTCCACCGACAAACCATCGGCGCCCATGATCAGGGCGCCGAGGCCGCCGTCGGTTTTTTCGACGATGGTTTGAAGAGCTTCTTTGAACATCGGCCTTCGGTCTCCTAGGAATGCTCGATAAAATCTATCTCAAACAAGTCCGGTGGTCTATGCTTGCGCTTCGACCACCGGCAATTACTTCGCAGCCTTTCGGCCGGGTTAGTTGATGCAGGCGAGGTGCCTGCGCTTTCAGACTGCTACGGTCTTTGGCCGCTGACTGCTCCGGGCCGCGCAGAATTGCCCGGGCTTGTCACCGGATTGCTCGGCGCGCCCAGCACATTCGGCTGCGTCGGTTGCACCATGGGATTCTTCTCCTGCTGTTGTAACTCAGTCGGGGTCGGCGTGTTCGTCTGAGGATTGCCGAGCGGGACCGGCTGAGGCACGGTGGTCGTGCGCGAACCAGAGGATGGCGCCGTCGCAGTCGGATGACCAAAGTAGTCGGGCCGATAGATATGCGGCGTAATGAAGAACAGAATTTCGGTCGAGTCCTTCGACACAGTCTTGCGCTTGAACATGTTCCCAAGAATCGGAATGCTGGCCACTCCAGGCGTACGCTGACGGCTAGTGCTTTCCTGATCGGCAAGCACACCGCCCATCACAGTGGTTCCACCATCCGGCACCAACACCTCCGACTGCATGCGCTGAGTATCGATTCCCGGAACGCCATTCACGGCGATGCCCGTGTTCACGGTGTTATTTTCGATCGTCACGCGCAGGACGACTGTGCCGGCGTCAGTGATTTGCGGAGTTATCGAGAGACGCAGCGGAACTGAAACAAAGGTCGTGGTAACCACGGCCGTGCCGCCGGCCGCTTGAGTCGTCTGCACGGGAATTTGCGATCCACTTTCGATTTGCGCCGGCCGGTTATTGAGCGCAGTAACTCTTGGCGTCGCTACGGTCTTAACCTCGCCACGGGTTTCAGCCGCGCTGATCAAGGCGCTGATCTGAGCTGTGCCGAAGAGGCCGGTAGTCAATCCAATCACAGTCGTCGCCGCGGCCGCTCGGAGATTGCCCAACGGCTGCGTGGTGCCAGCGAGTCCGCCAAAAAGACTGAACGGATTCGGGCCCGCCGGAATTCCCTGGCCGGAGGAGCCTCCCGTGCCGCCAGAACCGCCGCTACCTCCGCTACCCTGGAGCGTCGCGGGCAGTGTGGTGATGTTGGCCAGGGCACCGCGGCCCATATTCGCTACGCCAAGCGAAAGCTGCGCGCCAAGGTCGCGGCTGAAGTTATGTTGGGCAATGACGATGCGAGTTTCGATCTCTACCTGCGGTTCCGGCTGATCCAGAATCGCCACGAGTTGTCGGATCGCTTCGATGTTCTCTTTCACATCGGTAACAATCAGGGTATTGCTGCGGCCATCGACTTCGATTGCACCACGGCGAGAAAGCCTTCGCTTGATGATTGGAAGCACGCCCTGATCGCCGCTGCCGCCAGTCGCGTCGCCACCAGCGCCGCCGCTGAAGCTAAGGTTCGTTGCGCCACCCGAGAATCCACCGGTCGAGCCGGCTGCCTGGGCCAGCGTGCCCGAAGCGCGCGCGTAGTTAAGCCGAATGAACTCGGTAACCAGCGGCGAGTTGTCGAGCCGCGCGTCGGTGATCACTTTCTGGACCTCGGCTTCCTTCGCCAACATCTCCGCAGTCGCCACGCGAAGAATGTTGCCGTTAACCTCAACGCCCAATTTGTTCGCGCGCAGCAAGGCATCCAACGCGAAATTCCATGGCACGTCCTGCACGTTGACGGTGACTGGGACCGCGCCCACGGAACTGTCGATTACAAAGTTGATGCCGTATTGCTCCGTGACGTAATTCAGAATGTCACGGATGTCGGCATTAACTACGTTCAGGTTGATCGGCTCGCCGACGAAACCTGATTGGCCATAGCGTCGGCCCTGATCGGCCTGCATCGCCTGATTATCTTTCCCGGGCGAAATCCCAGACCGCGCCGGAGGCGTTGGCGAAGGATTCTGTAATGGCATTAACGTACGGTCAGATCGTCTGAGCGATAAAGACGCAGTCGAGTTTGAACTGCCGGCGAATGCAAAGGCGTTAATTGACAATCCGGCGACGCATGCGAGCGCGCATGTTCTGACGGCGAAAGATTTAAGGAACAACTTAGGCATTATTTCCCTCCTCAGGGGTTTGCTGAATCGTCCGCTGCGCGCTCGCTCGAACTGCGTTAAGAACGAACATTCACAGCGCACGCCGCACTAAGCGGAGGTTCAGTCCGATTGTCAAAAGTGAACGCGGCCGTTGCCTTGATCCGCTCTGGTCGCTGGTTCACGCATAAGGCCCTTCCCTCGCTCAAGACTTGCGAGTAATTGGCCAGAAATCTTTTGGCTATTGCTGCTCTGGCGAGGCGGGCTTTTCAGGTGGGACAGGCTTTCCAGCTACGGGGCCGCCAGCGGAGCCACCGGCGCCTGATTCGGAAGCCGAAGGGTTGGTAGGAGCAACTTTGGGCGAGGTCATCGCCTCGACTGGACTCGGTTGCCGCAGCGGTTTGACTTCCACCGACTTGTCTTTGTGTCCATCAGTCCAGACGGTATCTCGGCGAAATACCAGGCGGCTCTCTTCAATGGCCACCAGTTGGCCGTCAAAGAAACTCTCCCCTGGATAAACCACATAAGAGAGTTTGATCGGCGTCGCTTCGACCATCGCCGCCCAGCCACGTGGGGTGCGAAAGATGCCGTTTACTTGAATCTCATTCAACATTAATGCCGTCGTTGGCTTTGGCGGCGCCACGTGGGCCGTTGCTGCGGCCATCTTCTGCGCGCGGTATCGCTCGATGCGCACCTGAATTGATGGCGGCTCGAGTCTGGTAACTACGGGCTTGAATTTGCGCACGGCTTCGTAATGCTTGAAGGGGTCGCGACCTTTCTCGCTCACAACGGGGTTCTTCTCTTCATTCTGTTCCTGAGCCGCGACTGTGAATGCCATAAAAGCAGTGGCGCAGAGAATCGTTGCCGCGGTGGCCAGAATACGAATTGCATTTTTGTAATTCATGTTCCTTCTTCCTAATTAAAGGCACTGGTGATTTTTGATCCGTCTTACTTCGCAGGGGCGACGGCCTGTTGTACGGCTTGCGTCGTCGCGGCTGCCGGATTTGCGGCCGCCGCCGGCGCGGCGGGCGCCGTTTGCGCCGCGGCCTGTTTCTGCTGAATCTTTTCGCTCGAAACGTAATAGGCCGTCAGATCGAATCGAGCGTCCACGGTCTTGTTAGAGGCTTGTTTGTCCATCTGCTTTATTTCAAAGTTCGTAATCGAAACGATGCGCTGATAGCGCGCCATCTGATCAAAGAACGCTCGCAGCCCGGCAAATGAACTCTGCACAGAGACATCGATTCGTTTGCCGCTGTAGAAGTCTTGCTGCACATCATCCTTCGGGGTGAACTTTCTGAGCGAGAGGCCGGTCGCGCGCGCATGATCCTCGATACCTTCGAGGACTTTGGTCAGTTCACGCTCCTCAGGCAACAAGGCGCGCAGTTCTTCCATTTCTTCCTGCTTGTTCTTGTATGCCGTGCGAAATTCATTGAGTCGCTGCGAAGCAATCTGCGCCTCGGCGTTCGCTTTTTGAAGTTGACTAACTTGTTCCAACAGGCCTTTGGTTTCTTTCCGAGTGCCACTGGTAACGAAATACCAGAACCCTGCATAGACAAAGCCAGCTAAGACAACGAAGATGCTCAGTCTCACGTACCAGGGAATGCCGCTTAGATTTCCAATTCTCATGATATTTTCCTTGGGAACTCCGTTGCTCGACGTCTAGTTTTTTGCAACGTGATTGGCCGGAGCCGTTGACGCTGGGCTCGCAGTATTCTGCTGCCCGCTGTTGCGCGCGTAGTTGCACTTGATAGTAAACGTGACAACCTCTGGACCCGGCGCATTCTGATCTTGCTGAGCGCGAGCGGCGGGTTTTGAATCTTGTTGACCAGGCGCTGCAGCGGTGTTCTCAACCTTGTTGACAGCCTTAGCTGTCTGTCTTTCCGTCTCGATGTTCAGATTAGTAAACATCCCCGACGAGAATTCCAGAGTCTGGCCAAAGCGGGTCACGGCTGCTTCATTGGGCGACTCGCCCTTAATGACTAACTCCGTATCCTTCTGCTCTACGCTCTTCAAATACAAGCCAGGCACGCCGTCGAAGCGAGACTTGATCTCTGCCAGCACGGCGCTTGGCCCTTGCTGCGATGCGCGCAGCTTTTGAATTGCGTCGATCCGAAAATTGATGTCGGCTATTTTCTTTTCCAAGTCAGCTTGCTCGCGCTTGACGGCATTCATCTGATCGTTGATGCGGCGCTGCTTTTCCAATTCTTTGGTGGCCGCGTCGTGCTGCGCATGCGCACTCACGTAGTCATAGCCCATGCCGAGCACCAGCAAAGCCATCACCGTCAGGGCCAACAAGAATGTCTGTGTGTGCGTGCTTGAGACCTTGTCTTCAACGAACGCTACACCTGCGGGCCGGTCGGTTACAGATTCAAGAAGATTTACTTTAATCACCGGGCGTCAACTCCTCTCAGTGCTAGTCCGACGGCAATGGCCATCTCCGGCACGATCTCTCGCATGTATTCGGGATCGAAACCGCGACTGTCAACTCGAATCTTGCGAAACGGATCGAACATTTCAACAGGCATTTCAAAGCGCTTAGACAAGAATTCAACCAGTCCTTTAAGTTTTGAACCACCACCGGAAACCAAAATCCGCTGGACCGCCGACTCGCCGTCTTCGACGGTCGCCCGATAGAAGTCCATGGTTTTCTGGATCTCGAGGGCCAGGATGTCTGAAACCGTATCGAGGATCGGTTCAATCTCGCGATGCTCGACGTCATCCGGCACGGGCATTCCGCGCTTTACACGTTCGGCTTGATCGAATGTCAACCCGAGTTCCTTTTGTAGCAGCGAAGTGTACTGATTGCCCCCAAAGCTCGCGTCCCTCGTGAATACCGATCGCGCGCCATTCAAAATATTTATGTTTGTCGTCGAGGCGCCGATGTTCAGCAGTGCGACGATGTGTCCTGGTTGAGGGTCGTAGTTCAGTTCATAACAGTTCTGAAGGGCAAAGGCGTCCACGTCAATCACGGCAGGCTGCTTGCCGGCGAGCTGAATCGTTTGCTTCAGATTCGCAACTTTGTCACGCTTGCAAGCGGCCAGTAGGACTTGGATTGCGTCAGGCGTGCTGCCAGTAACGTGATAGTCGAGATTGACGTCCGAGATATCAAAAGGAATGTGCTCTTCCGCATGCCACGCGAAGGATTCCTGCAACTCGTCCTCGGTCATCTGCGGCAAGACGATGTTCTTGACGATCACCGAATGACCGTTGACGCCGGCAGCTACCTTGGTCGTCTTGATTTTGTGTTCGTTGAAAATATTTCCAATGGCAGTCGAGACCGCATTCAATTCCATTATCTGACCATCAACGACTGAATCCGGTTGCAAGCCTTCATATCCCAGGCTAAGCAACTGAAAGTCTCCGCCTTTACCTCGGAGTTCGACGGCCTTGACTGAACTCGAGCCGATATCGACGCCAACCATGCTCTTGTTGCCACGTTTCCAGATCATCTAAGGTTCCTCGCAATCCTAAACATCTGCATGCGCTGTCGCCGCACTCGGGCGCGCGCTCGACGGGCACGCGGCAAGCTTCCACGTACCAATCTGCACCGAAGGGGATTTATTTTCATCGTTGAATCTTTCGCTTTAAATTTTGGAGACTCGTAATTTGTGAAGGGCGGGGCGATTACTCAGGCGGGCTGGCCGGCTCTTTTAGAACGCCATTGAGGCTGAAAGAACATGGCCCCGTGTCGGGATGGTGCCAGGGCTTCTACCGCCGACTTCAAGGCTACAACACGAGGTCAACGCGTGTCAACATTATTTTCCCATCTTTAACGCGTCGTCACACCGCGGCCCAATAGTCGGAAACTGCATCGCCTGCAAATGGAAGAGAGAAAACAGTCTCAACGAAGGGCGACAGTTGCCCGCTTTGCTCACAAAGTTTAGGATGAATGCCTTGATCAAATACCGTCGCATCAGGCTCTTGCTTCCCATTGTGGTGGTGGGGCTCGTCGCCGCCTGGATCTATTGGAGCCAACCACGACGAGCAGATTTGGCAACCTTTGCGCCGTCGGATTGTTTGGCCTTTGTTGAAGTAGGCAACGCCGCGGAACTTCTGGCGGGCCTAGAAGAATCTCGGGGATGGCAGGCACTGGCTGGCCCTATTGGCGCCAAGTCTAACCTTCTGACCAATCGCTGGCTAGTGCGAGTTGCCCGATGGGTTGGGCTCGGAAATGCGGATGCGTTACTACTCGCCCGTTCTCAGTTCGGAATCGTATTCACCGGCGCGCAGGTGGGCGAGACCGGTCCGACTCTAACGATTCGTCCGCTTGCAACTCTCATCATTGAAACTCATAGCTCACAGAGAAGAGTCCGGCCCGCACTGGAGGGTCATATCGAGGAATTTGCTCGGCGAATTTACGGCCAGCCACAGTTCACGCGAAAGCAGATCGATGGTGCAGAGATAACCGAATGGTCCTCTTCGGATGGCGTAAGAAATATCGTCATGGGTTTTCTTGATTCTGCCGCCATCATCGGAAATGATGAAACCTCTGTCGTGAGCTGCCTGGAAACAAAGCGCGGAAAGCGAGCGGCGCTCGCCGGCGACCAATTCTTTGGTGACTTTCGCAGCAGAGTTAACGTTCCGGACTCGTCTTTATTCGGCTTCGTCTCCAGGTCCGGAGTGAAGTCCGTTTTGCAAGCATATGCACTTTACAAGGCCGCTTCATCGGACGCCGTAAATGCGTCACGGCTCCTCTCGGACACCGCTGGAAATCTCGTCAACGGGCTCGCGTGCCGTTCACAATTTGTAGAAGGTATGGTTGAAGATCGCTGTTTCCTCGCGCTCACTGAAGGTGTCGTGGATAAACTTCGTCCAACCATGGTTGCCCAGGATCGGCTGGAAATCGGAGCGCTACCCTTTGTGCCACCGGATGCTTACTCAGTCTCGATTTATCATCTTCGCGACGTTGATGGATTTTGGAATGATCTGAATGCGGTAGTGTCGTCACACGCTGATGTAATCGGCGCCCTCGCTGCGCGTCCTCTGATGCGCTCACTTCTTAAACCATACGGGATCGAAGATCCGGCCGCGTTTGTGCATGCGATCGGCGCTCGAATCGAGACCATTAGGCTTGAAGAGAATTCACCTTCCGTTCTAATGACAGAGGCGCTTGACCGGCAGAGTCTTCGAAAACTTGCGGCACAGAGGCTTGGACCTAAACCAAGAACCGAGACCGTTGGCGAGTTTGAGGTGCTGCTTTCAAGTTCTGATAATTGGGGGGCAAGCTTTGCCGACAATCACTTTCTCATCGGCCCCGCAGAATCAGTTCGTCGCTGTCTGCAGGTCCAGTCTCAATCAATTGCCTCGATCGAAGGCTTTCGACGTTCGGAGCGCCTGGTTGATCTTTCATTGCCTTTGACGGCCATTACTTTCAAAAGTGATCGGCAAACCGCCATTTCGTTCGTTGAACTATTTTCTGAACGCGAACGGCCCTCTTTCTCGACCAACGCCAACGCTGTCGATCAGGCGGCTCGTTCGTTGCCATATGCCGTAAACGTTACCATGCTGAAGGACACTGGATTCGAGTGGACCTCGCGATCTGCCTTCGGCCTTCCCGGATCTCTTGTAACCGCACTTGCTCCGGAGCGCTAAGAGTGACTCCTTTGCTTATCGCAACCTGGAATAAAGGAAAGCGCCGCGAACTTCAGCAACTGCTGTCGGATTTGCCCTTCGCCTTGATGGGCCTTGACGATATTCCTGGGCTCGAGCCGGTCTTAGAAACTGGCGGGACGTTTGTTGAAAATGCAAGTCTTAAAGCCAGCGGTTATGCGAAACAAAGCGGCCTACTCACGTTGGCGGATGACTCAGGCTTAGAGGTTGACGCTCTTAAAGGCGCGCCCGGAGTGCTCTCGGCCCGGTACGCCGGCGAAGGTGCTTCTGACCGACAGCGTGTCGAGAAACTGCTTGCGGATCTCTCGAATGTGGAGGCGTCGGGCCGGACGGCTCGATTTGTTTCAGCAGTCGCGACCGCAATCTCCAATGGCAGCATTCCAAATATAAGTGTGGGAATATGCGAAGGTCGAATCGCCTTCGAGCCGCAAGGAACAGGTGGATTCGGATATGATTCCATTTTCATTCCAGCCGGCTCAGAAATGACCTTCGCGGAGTTGCCACCAGAAATTAAGAATCAAATCAGTCACAGACATAGTGCGCTGGAAAAGGCACATAAATTCCTGAGAAACTTGACCCGAGATTCCGCCGCTGGCTAGAATGTAGCGCCTTTTCTTTTCTGAAGCGCGAGTTGTCATAGAATTCGGGGCGTAGCACAGCCTGGTAGTGCGCTCGGTTTGGGACCGAGAGGTCGGAGGTTCGAATCCTCTCGCCCCGACCAGATTTAGGATGAGCATCCTCAACATGCCGCTCCCATTATCCAGCGATAGATTGAAGCGTCTTGTGCACGCCTGCTTAGATCCAATTTCGTCTCAAAATGACCTTTTGCTCAACGTTTTTCGCGAATTTCGCCTTGCAAGTCATGGTCAGGCATCTAATTGCTGGCGCTCGCCTTGAGTCCTGTTTCTACCTTCAATACAGGTGGCACTCCAAGACCTCGACTCATAAGAGACATGCCCAGGAAAAAATATTTTTCCAAAAAGGCTGAAAAAGTGCGAATTTTTGCAGACTTTATCCTCCGTCTGTGATATATCTGGCGCGACAGTTTTCCCATTTTGCTCAATTATTGGAGGTATCAGACCACACATGGCGAACGGCACGGCACCAGGTAAGAAGCGCATGACGCAGTCTGACGTATTTAATCATTTTGCAGAACGGACGGGAATGAAGCGCGCTCAGGTGAAGCAATTCTTCGAGGATTTAGCTAGCCTGGCCACTTCCGAAGTGAAGAATAATGGCGAGTTCGTTCTGCCCGGCTTTGGCAAACTAGTTCGCTCAGAGCGGAAGGCACGCGAAGGTCGAAATCCCGCAACGGGCGAAACTATTCAGATTCCGGCGAAAACAACCCTCAAGTTTCGCGTCGGAAAGTCGATGAAAGATTCCGTTCTTCCCAAGAAGTAACGAAACGGCCCGTACAACCTTCACAAAGGATTTGGAAGCGTCGGTGTAGT
>QHXG01000432.1 GCA_003222845.1 Acidobacteriota bacterium
ATAACAGTCTGAATACCGCCGAGTTGTACGATCCCGCCACTGGCACGTGGAGTAGGACCGGAAGTCTCAACATGTCCCGCGTTTATCACACAGCGACACTGCTGCTCAACGGCAAGGTCCTGGTTGAGGGGGGCGTTGACGAAAACATCTTGCGGCCTTCCGCACCTGTCGACAGCGCGGAGTTGTACGACCCGGCTACCGGGACATGGAGCAACACGGGTAGTCTAAACACAGCCCGCCTGGCTCATACAGCGACGCTGCTACCCAACGGTAAAGTTCTGATCGCCGCCGGCTTCGACTACGAGTATAACAGTCTGAATACCGCCGAGTTGTACGATCCCGCCACTGGCACGTGGAGTAGGACCGGAAGTCTCAACATGTCCCGCGTTTATCACACAGCGACACTGCTGCTCAACGGCAAGGTCCTGGTTGAGGGGGGCGTTGACGAAAACATCTTGCGGCCTTCCGCACCTGTCGACAGCGCGGAGTTGTACGACCCGGCTACCGGGACATGGAGCAACACGGGTAGTCTAAACACAGCCCGCCTGGCTCATACAGCGACGCTGCTATCGAACGGCAAGGTCCTGGTCGCAGCGGGCTATGGCCCAAATGCTCCCAATGGCCTCAACAGCGCGGAGCTGTACGACCCGGCCACGGGAACCTGGACCAGGACCGGCGATCTCAACACAGAACGGGATAGCCGCACAGCGACGCTGTTGCCCAGCGGCAAGGTCTTACTCGTAGGGAATGACATTGCGGAGCTGTACGACCCGGCCACCGGGACGTGGGGCCTCACCGCCAGCCCCAAAAAGGCCCTCATTGGTCCAGCGACGCCGCTGCCCAACGGAACGGTTCTGATGCTCGCCAGCTACGATAATACGGCTGAGCTTTACGACCCAGGCACGAGCGCAATGCCCAATCTCATCGACAACGCGCAGTTCTTTGTCCGGCAACACTATCGAGATTTTCTTAACCGCGAGCCGGACACAGACGGCCTCAATTTCTGGACTGCCGAGATCGTATCGTGCGGAAGCGATGCGCAGTGCGTCGAGGCTAAGAGAATCAACGTTAGCGCTGCTTACTTTCTTTCCATAGAATTTCAGCAGACCGGTTACCTGGTCTATCGTTTGTACAAGTCGTCGTATGGGAATCTGCCGAGCGCGCCTGTGCCTATCACGTTGCATGAATTTCTTCCCGACACTCAGAAGATCGGACAGGGCGTGATCGTCAACCAAAGCGGTTGGGAACAAGTGCTTGAGAATAACAAGCAGTCCTTCACTTCTGAATTTGTGCAAAGGTCGCGCTTCACATCAGCTTTTCTGACTTCGATGACGCCGGCGCAATTCGTGGACAGGCTTTTTACAAACGCAGGGGTGACTCCTTCAGTAACTGATCGGCAGGCGGTGATTGGTGAGTTCGGCTCCGCGACGAGCACCAGCGATGTGGCGGCCAGAGCGCGAACGCTGCGACGTGTGGCTGAGAATTCGACGATGAATATCAAGGAATTCAATCGAGCGTTCGTGTTGATGCAGTACTTCGGTTATCTGAGACGCAATCCGAATGACGCGCCCGACTCGGACTATTCGGGTTACCAATTCTGGCTGGCGAAGCTGAATGTCTTCGATGGCAATTTCGTCAATGCCGAAATGGTCAAAGCGTTCATTACATCGACCGAATATCGCCAGAGGTTCGGGCCATGAGTTAGGACCGCCTGACGGCGGCATGGCGACACGCCGCCGTTCTTGGCTTCAGGCTGGCGGTTGACCTTTGGTTCGCCTTATATCGAGGCAAAAGAAAAGAAAAGAATGACGAAGCAATTGGAAAGCTCGTCAGGCCTGTCCTGTAAAGTCATCCGCAAGTCTCAGGCGCGGGTGGCGTGTCCCCCGGGAGACCGGCAGTGTGTCTCGATACAATCTGCCAACTGCCATTTCGCTTCAGCCAGACGTTGGTGATGCACAACTGGCGCTTGATCTCTATTCCTTCCACCGTTGCCCAGGCCGTCATGCGATAGCTCGAGACGGCCGTGTCCCCGAAAGCGCGCACCTTCAGATCGTCCTTGTCGTATTTCCCGATCGTAGCTTTGTCGGCAGCCTGCCGCACCTCCGACATCACCGCCGGCTTATCAACGCAAATGCCAATCGGCGCGGTGACCATGATGTCATCGGCGTAGATGCGATCGAGAGCATCGACGTCGAGTCGCATCTCGGTCTGCGTGAGTTCTTCTTCCAGTTTCCGTATCTCTTGTTCGACTTCGTTCATTGGTTGATTTCCTTTCGTGCTTGAATTCATTTGCTCCAGCCGCGTTCCTTTCAATAGAATCACCCGCGACTTCTTAGTGAGGAAGATAGTTCCAAGGCGGACCGCAAGTCCTTCGAGAGTTCGGAAAAGTTTCGGAAAAAGTGCGGATGTGTCAGAACCGCGAGCGGTAGCGACCGGATCCTACCAATCACGTTTGATTGAATTAGATGTATGATCCGGTCGCTATCGCTCGCGGTACTGACACGTGGACGACAACCTAAAGGTTGAATTCTGAACACTGGGATCTGAATTGTTCGATACCAAACGGCGATGTTCTGGCAAACACAAAGGTCTTACGAGTTTGGGCCATTTCGCTTGGACGCGCGCGAGCGTCAACTGCTGCGCGGTGGCAAGGTTGTGCCGCTGACGCCGAAGGTTTTCGACGTCCTGCTCGTGTTGGTACAAAACCGCGGGCACATCGTCAGCAAAGACGAAGTTATGAAACTGGTCTGGCCCAACATCGCAGTCGAAGAAGGAAACATCGCGCGCAACATCTCCACGTTGAGAAATGCACTCGACGAACGTCCCCGCGAGAGCCGGTACATAGAGACCGTTCCCTGGCGCGGCTATCGCTTCGTCGCCAAGGTGAAGGAACTGCCCGCGGAGTCCGCGAGACCGGCGATCAGTTCGATAGGCGTCCTGCCGTTCGTTAACGTGGCGAGCGATCCAAGTCTTGATTACCTGGCGGACGGAATCGCGGAAACTCTCATCAACAACCTGTCACAGTTGGCCCAGCTCAAAGTCATGTCACGCAATTCCACTTTTCGCTATAAAGGTCGCGAAGCTGAGGTGTCGATCATTGCGCGCGAACTGAAGGTGGAATCTGTGCTGATGGGACGCGTCGCCGAGCGAGACGATCTGCTCTCGGTTAGCGTTGAACTCGTCGATGCGCGTGACGACACCCACATCTGGGGCGCGCAGTACATTCGAAACCCGGCGGATCTTTTCACGGTGCAGGAAACGATCGCCCGCGAGATCACTGACAAGCTGCGCTTGAAGCTGACGAGTGAGGTCCAGAAACGATTGACCAGACGTCACACCGAAAGCGCCGAGGCGTATCAGCTTTACCTGAAGGGTCGTTACTATTTCAACAAGCTTACGGTCGACGGCATAAAGAAAGGAATCGAACACCACCAGCAAGCCGTCCGTAAAGATCCGCATTACGCACTGGCTTACGCAGGTTTAGCTGATTGCTACAATTACTTCGCGAAACCGGGCGAAGCGAAGCAGGCGGTGAGTAAAGCTTTGGAGCTTGACGACGGTCTGGGAGAGGCCCATGGCTCGCTTGGTTTTCTCAAGTTCGTTTATGACTGGGACTTCGTGGGTGCAGAAGCAGAGTTCAAACACGCACTTGAGCTTAGTCCAAACTATGCCGAAGCTCATCACTGGTCCGCGATCTATTTTGCTAACCTGGGCCGGCACGAAGAGGCGTCCATCGAAGCGAAACACGCAGTCGAGCTTGATCCGCTCTCGCTGTTGATGAATATGACTCCAGCCTTAGCCTCGTATCTGGCACGCGATTACGACGCAGCCGTACAGCAACTTCAGAAAATTATCGAGATGGAGCCGAACTTTCCGGCGGCCCACAGCGTGCTCGGCAACGTTTATCTGCAGCAGGAACTGTTTGAGCAAGCGATGGCGGAGTATCAAAAAGTTCTGGAGCTGTCCCCAGACATTGCAGCGGTCGAACGGGCTATCAAGGCATTGATGGCACACGCGTATGCCAAGTGGCGAAAACGAAACAAAGCGATGAAGCTGCTTGATGAATTGACGAAACAGAGTAAGAAGAGCGATCAATCTCCACCGGCTACGTGCGTGTCACCGCATTCGATCGCAGAAATCTATTCCGCGCTGGGTCAAACCGAGAAGGCATTAGAGTGGCTCAACAAAGCTTATGACCTACACGATATGCAAATGGTCAGCCTGCTAACGAATCCGACCCTGGACAGGCTGCGCTCGGACACCCGCTTCGCCGACCTGGTGCGCCGCGTCGGATTGCCGCAGTGAAGCACGGCGGAAAAAGGGGATGATTATTCATGAGACATGATGATGAGTCTGGACCTATCGCCGGTGAGCTAACTCCGGAAATTGGGGCCGCCACCGACGTTGCTTCGGTAGGCCTGAAAACCAAGCCGGGACATGAACTAACCGCCGCGGAAGACAGCGATCCGGTTGACTGGAGCCGCGTTACTCAGATGCCGGAGTTCCGCTCGATGGTGAGCGCAAAGTTGCGATTCATCATTCCGGCGGTCGTCTTTTTTGTCGTTTACTATTTCGCGCTGCCGGTTCTGGTCGGTTATGCGCCCGGTCTGATGTCGAAAAAGATCTTCGGCGTTATTAACATCGCATACCTCTTTGCGCTATCGCAGTTCTTCATGGCTTGGATCATTGCCGCTCTCTACCTTCGCGCGGCTTCAAAATTCGACCAGATGGAACAAACGGTGATCGAGAAGGCTAAAGCGGAACTTGGCTCACAGCGAGGGACCAAATAATGACGATGGCCCTGGCGATGTTCTTGTTCTTTGTAAGTATCACTCTGGTGATTACCTACTGGGCGGCCCGGCGCACGAGTGGCGCCAGCGCCTTCTTTGCCGCCAACCGGCAGATCAAAGGATGGCAAAACGGCTTTGCGGTCGCCGGCGACTACATGAGCGCGGCATCATTCCTGGGCATCGCCGGCATCATCGCCTTCCAGGGTTACGACGGGTTCATGTACTCGGTCGGATGGCTGGTAGCGTACCTGACCGTCCTCTTGATCGTTGCTGAACCTTTGCGCAACGCCGGGAAATATACGATGGCCGACGTTTTGGCTTATCGCCTTAGCGCCCGGCCGGTACGCGCAATGGCCTCGCTCAGCACCATCACGGTCAGCGTCTTCTACATGATTGCCCAGATGGTCGGAGCGGGCGCGCTGGTCGCTTTGCTGCTGAAGAACTCCGGCATCAGCTATCACACTGCGGTCATCGGTGTGGGGGTGCTGATGATTGTTTATGTCGTCTTTGGCGGAATGCTGGCGACTACCTGGGTGCAAATCATCAAGGCGATCCTGTTAATGGGCGGCACAATTCTGCTAAGCATTCTGGTGCTGGCCCACTTTGGCTTCAGTTTTGCCGGCTTCTTTAACGCCATTGGCCGGGTGACGTACCACGATAAGGGCGTCGAAGTGGTAAAAGATTTCCTGCAACCTGGCTTGAGGTTCAAGCCTCCTTACGGTGCCTTGGATTTGATTTCACTCGGGATGGCCCTGATCTTTGGGACCGCAGGGCTGCCGCACATTCTCGTGCGCTTCTATACGGTGCCCGATGCCAAAACCGCGCGCATCAGCGTCGTATGGGCCATGGGACTGATCGGCACGTTCTACATTCTGACGACGTTTCTGGGTTTTGGAGCGGCTACTATCGTCGGACGCGACAAGATCGCGACGAGCGGGGGCACCAATATGAGCGCGCCTTTGCTGGCACAATCGCTGGGCGGGGATTTCTTTTTCGCCTTTATTGCGGCAATTGCTTTTGCGACTATTCTCGCCGTGGTGGCGGGTTTGACTATTAGTGCTTCGACCTCTTTCGCGCATGACTTTTACACGAACGTCATTCATCGTGGGACTGAGCGCAAGCAGGGAGAAGAAGTACGGGTGGCCCGCGTCACAGCTTTCATCGTCGGCGCAGTCGCCATAGCCATCGCTATCCTGCTGGGTCCAAATGCTAACGTTGCGTTTTTGGTAGCGCTGGCCTTTGCGGTTGCGGCTTCTGCGAATCTTCCGGTGATCGTGCTGTCTTTGTTCTGGAAACGATTCACCACGCGCGGCGCGGTGTGTGGATTGGGCACAGGTTTGGTGGCCTCCATCCTGCTGATCGTCATGGGCCCGAGCATCATGGGAGTCGATGCGCCCGGCGCTACGGCCGCTACCCACCTGATTCAATCGCCGCCGATCTTCCCGCTCGAGAATCCGGGAATAGTCAGTATTCCGCTGGGATTCATCGGTGCTGTTCTGGGCACTTGGCTGGGAAGCGAACCAGCAGCCGAGGCAAAGTATGATGAGCTTTTGGTGCGCGCGTCGACCGGCATCGGCGCCGAAAAAGCGAGTGGGCATTGAAGAGAGAGGAGAGCAAGAATGTCGCGACTTATGACCGCTACGGTGTTACTGGTATTCATTTTTTCGGGCTTAACCGCCGCTCAGGATCGCGCGACCTTTACCGTCGGCACTGCTACCGCCGCGCGCGGGCAGAAGGCTACCGGCACGATTGAAGTTCCTGCCGGAAGCGACGCCGGGTTGAGCATTCCAGTGGCGGTCTTTCACGGCGCGAAGCCGGGGCCGGTGCTGGCGCTGGTCGCCGGCTCGCATGGAACCGAATACACTTCGATTATCGCCCTCGAGAAGCTTATTACGACGCTGAACCCAACCGAGATTTCCGGCACGGTGATCATCGTGCCGCTGATTAACATTCAGTCATTCGAGCAGAAAGTGCCGCACCTGAATCCGGTCGATCGCAAGAGCATGAATCGATGGTATCCGGGCAAGATGGATGGCACGCAAACCGACCGCGCGTCGTTCCTGATCACGAAGCAAGTGGTGGAACAGTGCGATCATTTGATAGACCTGCACGGCGGCGATCTTGATGAAAGCCTGCGGCCTTACAGTTACTGGACGAAGACGGGCAACGAAAAGCAGGACCAGATTTCGCGCGAGATGGTGTTGGCATTCAGTCTCGATCACATCATTATCTCGACGGATCGTCCGAAGGATCCGCAGGCTTCCCGCTATCTCGAGAACACCGCCACGACCCGAGGCAAGCCGTCGATTACCGCTGAGGCCGGACACGCCGGGACCGTTGAAACTGACGATCTCAACGCGCTCGTAAATGGCTGCCTGAACGTAATGCGTTATCTGAAGATGCTGCCCGGCGCTCCCTCCGTGATCGAACATCCAGTTTGGATCGAAAAGGTCGTGACCCTGGCAAGCGAACAAACAGGCATCTTCTATCCGCTGGTCAAACGCGGAACCTACGTCGAGCAGGGAATGAAAGTCGGTTACGTCACCGACTATTTAGCTAACGTTGTGTTTGAAGCTCGCGCGCCGG
>QHXG01000350.1 GCA_003222845.1 Acidobacteriota bacterium
CCTTCGATTCTTTGGCTTATCACGAACAGACCTTCGACATCGCCCCTTCGCAACTATGTGAGGGCGGAAACGATATCAGGTTCGTCAAGACCAGCGTCGGGGATCTGGTTTTATTCTCGTATGCGAGGCTGACCTTCCCGCGAATCTATCGCGCCGACAACGACACACTTTCATTCACCCAGAGATCGACACAGAGCGCTATGATCGATGGATTCACCACCACGAATCTACGCGTGCTCGATATTTCTGATCCAAACGCGCCGCAGAAAGTGCACACCGTAAGTAACACTGGCGGTTCCGGTTACGTAATCACCATCCCTTCGTTAGGGACCAAATCAAAAGTTGCGCGGACGCTCTTGGCACAGCCGGCGGAGTCGTTCTTACATCCCGCATCCATTAGTTTCAATCAACCGTCCGGGCTCAATCAATCAAACAACGCCGCCGACCTAATAATCATTTCGCATCAGAGTTTCATTTCGCTTCCCAACCTGGCGGCGCTCGTCAGTCAACGTCAAGCGCAGGGATTTAGCGTCAAGATTGTTGACCTCGAAGACGTATTCGACGAGTTTAGTTATGGCTCGCACACGCCTCAGGCGCTGATCGATTTCCTTTCGCGGGCGCGCTCCACCTGGACAAAGGCGCCAAGTTATCTTCTCTTGTTAGGTGACGCCTCTTATGACCCTCGCAACTATTCGGGCTTCGGAAACTACGATCTTGTGCCCACGAAGTTGATCGACACCGGTGCTGCCGGCACATCGAGTGCCCTTGAGACAGCCTCAGACGACGCACTCGCTGATTTAGATGGCGACGGGATTCCTGAGATTGCGATTGGCCGGCTGCCAGTTAGGACAACGGCGGAAGCGAATCTGGTGTTATCAAAAATTGTGAACTTCTCCCCCGGTAATGTGCCGCAGACGGCGGTGATGATTGCCGATACACAGGGAAGTTACTACTGGAACTTTGAAGCCTCGAACGAGCAGTTAATCAACCTGCTGCCGGCAAACATGCAGAGCAATGCCCAGAGAGTCTATCGCCGGCTCGAACCATCGGACGCGGCTACTCGCGCTGACATCATCAATAAGTTCAACCAAGGCACGGCGCTGGTAAACTATTCGGGCCATGGAAACGTAGATGTCTGGACCGGCGCCCCGATCTTTAACAACAGCGATGCGATGGCGCTTACCAACGGCAACAAGCTGCCTCTGGTGGTGGTGATGGATTGCCTCAACGGCTACTTCGCTGCGCCTAACCTGGACTGCATCGGTGAATCACTACTTAAAGCTCCGAATGGCGGATCGGTGGCCAGCTTTGTTTCCTCAGGCCTAACGATCCCCGATGGCCAACACGCCATGGGCCAACGCCTCTTCCAATTGCTTTACGGTGCCCAGCCAATTGCGCTGGGTGATGCGACGCGTCAGGCCAAGTTAGCAACTACCGATCTCGATGTTCGGCGCACGTGGATTCTGCTCGGCGATCCAACCATGAAGATCAGATAGATTATCCGCAGATTTCGCAGATTACACCGATTAAGCATTCAAGAAGATCAATCTGCGAAATCGGCGTAATCTGCGGATAACTCCTATCCAAAGAACACTTCCGCGACCCGATAGATTTCATCATCCAAACGCTTCAGCTCGCCTACTGCATCTGCGAGTGGCACGCTCATAATTCGGTTGCCGTGAATCGCGACCATCTGGCCCCAGTTGCCCTCGCGCACCATCTCATAAGCTTTAATTCCAAACCGCGTCGCCAGGATGCGATCGAAAGCGGTTGGTGAGCCGCCGCGCTGGACATAGCCCAGCTTTGTGACTCGAGTTTGAATGTCTGTACAACGCTCGATTTTGTCGGCCAGCACTTCGCCGATTCCGCCGAGTCGATCGTGTCGATAGATGCTGCTGTTCTGCTCCTCAGTCAGGAAGTCCTCATCCGGATGTGGGTGCGCGTCTTCCGCAACTACTATGATCGAAAAGGCACGGCCGTCTTTCTTGCGGTTGCTCAGCAATTCGCAAACCTTGGTGATTCGAAAAGGGTGCTCGGGAACCAGGACGATGTCTGCGCCGCCGGCAATTCCTCCGTAAGCTGCAATCCATCCGGTGTGGCGGCCCATTACTTCCACCACCATCACGCGATGATGCGACTCGGCCGTCGAATGTAGACGATCAATCGCGTCGGTAACTATCGAAACCGCGGTGTCGAATCCAAAAGTGAAATCGGTTCCGCGAATATCGTTGTCGATCGTCTTGGGAATGCCTACCAATTGCACTTGATGATCGCTCCAGAGGTCGCGCGCCACCGAGAGTGAGCCTTCGCCGCCGACTACGATCAAGCCATCCAATCTGAGAACGCGAAGATTCTCCTTCAATCGTCCCATCAATTGTGGATCTTTGAGTGGGTTGAGGCGAGAGGTGCCCAGAATCGTGCCGCCCCGCGGCAGAATGCCAAGGACTGATGCTCTGGTAAGTTCGAGGTGATCGTTCTCCACCAGGCCGCGCCAGCCATTCTTGATGCCCAGGACGTCAACGTCGTCCGCCGAAGCGCACCTGATGACTGCCCGAATGACCGCATTAAGTCCCGGACAATCTCCACCGGCAGTGAGAACTCCTATTCGCATATCTTAATCCCAGCGTCCGGTAAGCTTGAGCTTGTCGTTTTCCACGATACTAAAAACTCATGCGATATTTGAATCTAAAACCCCACTAGCCCTTTTGCCTTTGCGCTATATGTGTGATTTAAGATCATTGCGTCTGTTATGCTTCGTGTCAACCATGAAGAAGGAGCCAAGAATTTAAGTAAGTAGCTTTCATTCACACCCTGCTTTAGCTGGGTGGCGGGCAAAAAGAACCTCGATACTTAACCGTTTTAACGGTTTCTCGTGTGATCGAAACCGCTAAAGCGGTTAGGGCGCTAGTCGCTCATTGCACCCAGCTAAAGCAGGGTGTGAATGAGAAGACATTCAAAGCTCAACGAAATAATGCCCAATGTCACCGAACCATTGATTCTGGCAATTGAAACCGCGACGCGCGCAGGCAGCCTAGCTCTTTCGCGCGGAGCAGAAATCCTTTCATCCGCTGAAGGAAACGCCGCCGAATCGCATTCGATCAGTCTGCTCGAGGCGGTCGAAGATATTCTGCAGCAGGTCGGCGTCAAGCTTAACGACATTGATTTATTTGCGGCAGCCTCTGGGCCGGGAAGTTTTACGGGTTTGAGAATTGGGCTGGCGACGACAAAGGCCTTTGCTGTTTGCACCGGCAGAAAATGCGTAGGCGTGTCGACGCTGGCGGCGATTGCGCACGCAGCGGGTGAATCGGAACACACCATCGCGCTCTTGCCTGCGGGCAGAGGCGAACTGTTTGCGCAATTGTTCGCAGTGGGCGATGGGTGGGTTCAGCCTCTCGACAACGCGGCGCACTTGGCGCCTGCGGCGGTTACTTCGAGATACTCTGAATTGAAGCGGGTGATTTTGGCGGGCGAAGGAGCCCATTTGTATTCGGAGGCCCTCGGCTTATCAACGGACGGTTCTGAGTTTCGCGTGAGTTCGGAGTCCCGCCTTGAGGCGGAAAGTTCGCCGCCTTCGCTTTCTGAAAGACAAAGAGCAGAGACTCTCGCTCCCCGCTGCGATCAACTCGCCGCTTCGATCGCTGCGCTAGCTCTGAATGATTATCGTCGCGGCAATGTTCTCGACCCCAATGAGTTGCGCGCGGTTTATGTCCGGGCATCTGACGCCGAGATTAATGAAAAATGGCAGCAGGAGAAGTCACAGCCGTTAGCCCAACCCTGAGCTTTTCGATCGAACGCATGACTGAGCATGATCTGCTCGAAGTCGTCGAGATCGAGGAGCGTTCCGGCCTCAGTCCCTGGGGCTGGGACGCTTATCACAAAGAGCTGCAATCGCCTGAAGATGTGATCATGCTAATAGCACGGGTCGTCGTCGCCGATGCGAATCTGAACGAGGGGAGGGGAATCGCCGGCTTCATCGTGGCGCGCGTCGTCGCGGACGAGATGCATGTCAACAACGTTGCCGTCAGAAGCGAGTTTCGCCGGCAAGGTCTCGCCGCGCAACTGTTGCAGACAGTCCTGGAGTGCGGCAGACTCGCCGGGGCACGCATGGCGTTTCTCGAAGTGCGTGCTGGAAACAAAGCGGCGCAAGCACTTTATCATTGTTGCGGCTTTGAAGCCGCTGGGCGCCGGCGACGCTATTACAGCAATCCTGTCGAGGACGCACTGCTAATGTCAGTTTCGCTGTGACAGATCCCTCTCCCTTTGGGAGAGGGCCGGGGTGAGGGACGAAGTTAGCGAGAATAAACATTACTAGGAAGGGAGTCGTTTTTTTGAAACACGTAAATCCCTCACCCTAACCCTCTCCCAATGGGAGAGGGAATCATTAAATGCGCACTTATTTTCTAACCGCCTCGAAATGCCCTTCACTAATTGCACCTGCATAACCCTTGAAGCTCCACGTCCCCGTGAAAACCCTGCGGAAATATCTTTTCGTACTTCAGCTTAGTTCATAATCTCCAGTTAACACCTCCGAGCCAGGGTCCTGGTCCGGCGCGGCGGACTTTTTGAGTTCCGCCTTAACCATGTCGACGATCTCTGCCATCCGTGGGTCGTTGGGGCCGGTTGGCAGTGCGACCGGCTGGCCAGCGATAGGAATGGTTCTTGGGCCGGATGGCACAGTGGCTTGAGCAGATTCATACAAAAGTGAATTATTCCCTCGCAGGGCAACCAGCCGTAAAGCAGGCGTGATGAGCACATGGGGATTCTGGTACAACTCGACCAGGGGCTTGAATTCAGCAGCCGACAGGCCGAAATACTTCATGTAGGCTTCGACGTGCTGGTATGCCATCTGGATAAAGTAGTTAATGAAAGGCGGCAAGTTTGGATCAATTATCTCCTGATTAATCTCACTCGGAATTGGGGGCGAGTTTGGCTGGACTGACAGATAGTCGCCCGTCGCCGCGGCTTGCATGGCCCAACCTATCAGGCCATCCATGAACGGGTCTTCGGGAATACTTGGCGCATAAAGGTCTGCTCATTCCAGGCGTGCGGCACTACATCGAGTGAATTGACGAACCGAGTCGTTTTCAGGGTGTGATCCGAATAGTACGAGAAGGCGCCATTGCCGGCCGAAGGGCCTGCCGATGGCATAGCGGTAATCTGCACATTGCCCGCGGCATTCCAAAACCACTGAATATCTTTCAACCATAAGGCTAACGTCGGCGCTAAAGCACCGCCTAAGCTGTGACCAGTCACGTTCAGTTCAATCTCCCCCGACGGTAAACCCGAAAGAAAGTCCCGCAAGCTTCGGCCCGCGTTCGGACGGTCGCCGCTCGGTTTTGCGTTTTGCAGGATGATGAGTCCGACTGCGGTGCCCAACGAAATCTTCGCGTCCGGAGCCGAAAGAAGGGCATAGATCCAGGGAACTTGCTCCCGGACGAGCAAGTCTTCTACTAACCAATCAAAGAGCGAAGAGGGATTAGTCCCGGCGACCGAGATCACATACCATGAAGGCCGGTCCAGGCTGTGGGCCACGTAGATGGAGTTAACGGCAAAGGTATCTGTGGTTAGTTGGACCACCGCGGGCCCCCAGGCAATCTCCCATTTCCCCATCTGACCTTGGTGCTTCTGAAAATAGCTCAGAATAAAGTTGTAGAGTTCATCCTCCAAATCGGGTCCCAGGAGACTTGAAACCGCATTCGAAAGGAATGAGAGTTGAGCGATTACCTTTTCATCGTTCGTCGGTGAACCCGTTGAACTCATGGTGTTCTCCCTTTTAAAAAAACAAATTACGATGACACTGGAGTCATCGTAAGTCAGAGTTGTTGGGTGTTTGCTGACTAAACAAGATCGCTACTTTCCGTTGTTTGTTTGGTTCTTTAGTTCTAACGGTCGCGTCGTAGATTCGGAAACACTTGGAGGTGCGCTTGGCTGAGCTACCGGAAGTGCGGCGGAAGTAAGTTTCTGATTATTTCGCGCCTCAAGTGCAATGGCTCGTTTTGATTTCACAAGGTCTCGGACACCCTTACCGATGAAATACAAAGCTAACATCGTTAGCATGGCGAGACTAAAAGAAATGCGTCCGGATCTAAGAATTAGAAGAGACATGAACACGAAGAGAAACAAACCGATGACCGTAAAATAAGCGCCGCGAGTAAAACTCGGTTTATGCCGCAATTCTTTATAGAGTTTTAGCTCTTTGCTGACCTGGTTAACAACCATCATCCGCGCACTCTTAGTCATGGCTTGCGAAATGAGCGCCAGGTCTTGACCGCAAGCACGGCAAAACTTCATATCTGTTTCATTTTGTGCGGCGCAATTCGGACAATACATACCAATGACTTTAACTCAAGATTCCGGATTCGGGTCCAGCGATTCGGCGGCGCGTCATTTGTTTTTGAATTTCATGAGCTTGATGACCTCGGCCGTCGACAGGTAATCGCCTTCGGGTGCATGTTCGGAACGACCTGTTATGTGTCGTTGAAATGATACCGCTCATAGATATCGGTCTAGCCAAGCCAAGCACTTCGCCCATGCTTCTTTCGACTGTGCTTCGCGAAAGACCGTTGGGCGCGTGAAATTGAGAAAGGCGTGACCAGCCCCCGCAAAACTATGGAATTCATGCGCCTTGCCCAATCGCGTGAGTTCGGCATCAATTTTCTGGACATCGGCCGGGCTTGGATTCTCATCTTCAGAGCCGAACAGTCCCAGCACTGGCGCTCGAATGTTT
>QHXG01000351.1 GCA_003222845.1 Acidobacteriota bacterium
TGCGACCTCTGCGAAAACCTCTGCGTCCTCTGCGGTTAAGCAGTGCTTCACTGCTACGAATGGCTCAGCCAAATTTTGTCGACCGCCAGTCGATATCGCTTTTGGGTTGATGACGTTGTAAAGTGACTGCACCTTTCGGGAGGAACAGGAAATGATTAGACATCGACTCGCGACGTTTGCATTCCTGCTGATGATCATCGGCGCGACGGTTACTGTGTTCGGACAAGGGCGACCGGACTCAGCCGCACTCATCAAGGCCCAGCGCGAAGCCATGGCAACATTCGCGTTCATGGATGGCGTGTGGCGAGGCCCGGCGTGGACCATGCTTCCGTCCGGCGAGAAGCACAACATCATCCAGACGGAACGGATCGGGCCTTTTCTGGATGGTTCGGTGAAGGTCATCGAGGGTCGAGGATACAACCCGGATGGCAGCGTCGGCTTTAACGCCTTCGGCACGATCTCGTACAACCCAGCCACGCATGTCTACACGCTGCACTCGTACGCGCAGGGCAACGTCGGCGACTTCGTGCTGAACCGCACTGCGGATGGTTACGTCTGGGAGATTCCTGCGGGACCGATGACGATTCGATACATGGCAGTGATCAAGGATGGTACCTTGCACGAGGTCGGCGATCGGATCATGCCCGGCAAAGACCCAGTCCGCATCTTCGATATGACTCTCAAGCGAATTGGCGATACCAATTGGCCCGCTGCCGGCGCGGTCAGTCCGAAGTGAACAAAGAAGGAGTTAGCCACAGATTAACGCGGATGGGCGCGGATAAGAAATCAAAGAGCGCTTGCCGCAAGAAGGCACAAAAAGCTCAAAGGCAAAACATTGAATCCCCTCTTGTGCTTTTTGCGCTTTTTTGTGGCTAATCGTTTTTGTTCTTCTGATCCGCGTTAATCCGCGGCCAATTTCCAGGTGCGGAAACCACACCGCAACTTCAGATAGATTCCGAGCGTACTAAACGGGAAACCCGGTAAGGAATGAAGCAGACTCTGGGCGGGCTGACGCTCGCCATTCTTCTGACCGCATGCGCAGCGCAGAACGCGACCACAAACATCACGCCTGATGCCTGGCGCGCTGACCTTCGCTATCTTGCCGCCGAACTTCCGCGCCGCCACGTCAACGCTTTTCACACCATCAGCCGGGAACGTTTCGCTGATGAAGTGGCAAAACTCGATACGGCAATGCCGCGTCTGACCAACGATGAAAGTGTGGTCGGTCTGATGCGGACCGTCGCGCTCGTCGGTGATGGACACACGCACCTGGATCTGCCTCCCAGCTTTCCGCGTTACCCAATCGAATTACACTGGTTCGGCGATGAATTGCGCGTCGTTGCCGTAGGCGCTCCATACCACGCGGCGCTGGGCGCGCGGGTGTCCGCGATCGGCGATGTTCCGCTGGCTGACTTGATGCAACGCGCAACGGAGCTCGTTCCGCGCGGCGAGACCGCAGGGTGGACGCGCGAAACCGCGGCCATGCAACTAACATCTCCTGAAGTCTTGCACGGCTTGGGGGTCATCGCGGATCGCGAGCGAGCACCTTTCGTTCTGGAAAACTCTGCGGGCGAGCGCATGACCGTGAAGCTCTCGCCGGCGCGCATCGGAGATTTCTCTTCCTGGCGTATGGCAGGCGCCGAGACGCCGCCGCTTTACCTGCGACATTTGAATGAGTCATGTTGGACTGAGTTTCTGCCGGACAGCCAGACGGTTTATTTTTCCTTCAGCGCTTATCCAAAGGAAGCCGAGTTCCAAGAGCGCGCCACCGCACTCGCCAAGCTGCTCGATGATTCGCACGCACGTCGTTTAATAATCGATCTGCGCCGTAATCAAGGCGGAGACTTTCAGCGCTTCCGAACGTTTCTCCTCCCAATCATCGAAGCTCGCTCGGCAATCAATAGGGCCGCCGGCCTGTTCGTAATAATCGGCCCCGGAACATTCTCAGCCGCAGGCGTAACCTCACTTGATTTGCGCAACCGAGCGCATGCAATTCTCGTTGGCGCGCCCGCCGGAATACGACCAAACCATTACGGCGACAGCGCAGAATTCCGTCTACCAAACTCCGGCCTGCGCATCTCATACGCGACCCAGTTCCACCAGTTCGGCGACGCCACAGATTCAGAAATCGCCCCCGACAAAAGAATCGAGCCCACCTGGGAAGACTTCCGCGCCGGTCGCGATCCGGTCATGGAATGGATTCTTTCGTTCACGCAGTAAGCTGATCTTGCGTGAGAGCGTTGTCGCCTCACCGCTGTTGCTGAATCTTGGTCCTCGTCTACCGTCGTCGCAGCATTTGGCTGATCGTTGATCTATACTCATCCTAACGGATCAAAGGTACCCTAAGCCGCCGAGAGAAGATTGCGACTCAGATTTCGAAGATCCAAGAGACCGTTGCGGCACTCAGCCGCGAAGTAGCAGACCAAGCAATGAACATAGATTTTGAGCACGCGAGTGGAACATTACAAGACGGAATGAACACCTATCTTAATTCAATAGAGGCCTTTAAGCCCCAATCTTGGACTCAGGAAGCAGTGAACGTCCGCATGCGTGAGAGAGCCTTTCGCTTTGCCATTGGCCGGAGCGATTGGAAGGCAAAACTAGGCGGCACCCTAACACTGTATTTCTTGTTGTCTTATCACTATTCTTTGATGACGCTCACCGCACATCCTGAATATCATTATCCGGGCCTAGTTATCCTTGATTTCCCCGCCGAGCTCGAAGACGCCACTTCAGTTAAGGACAAAGAGAACTTCGTATTAGAACCATTTGTCCACTTGGTTTCACGACCAGGAATAGAGTCATTACAACTTATCGCCGCCGGAAGCGCGTTTGAGGATTTGATAGGTGCGCACAGGATAGAGCTTACGCGTACTACAAAACGAGTTGATGCCGGGAAGATAAACCTCGACCATGACAATAAGGATGACCAAGGCTGAAGTTCGCCCAATCGGTATTACTGCCCTCAGTCTGTTCTTCTTATTTGGTGCGGGTGCGAGCTTCGTATCTTTCATATCTCTGCTGTTTCCGGGAAGTTTTCTCGATCCCGTGTGGCGACTTAATCCACGCGCGCGCGCAGGGCTTGGCGGCATGGGCGTGTGGGCGGTTATTCTGATGGGCGCTGTCTGCGTAGCTTGTGCATTGGCGGCAGTGGGTTTGTGGCGCGGCGCACGATGGGGTTACTGGCTGCCCGTGTCTCTCGTGGCGGTCAATTTGCTCGGCGATGTCCTTAACGTATTTCTGGGAACGGAACCGAGAGCAGTGATCGGGATACCGATTGCGTTGGCAATACTCGCGTTTCTGATGAGTCGACGAGCGCGGCGGTTCTTCCTCGGAAAGTGATGCGTGAGTCATAATCGGTGACAACGCTAAAGCAGTATGGAAACCATTTACCAACTGAATGCCGACGATTTGAACGAAGATTTTCTCGAAGGATTGAAAGCCTCTTTCAAGCATAAGGAAATTGAAATCGCCGTTTATGAGCGTGACGAGACAGCTTACCCTTTGCGCTCACCTGCGAATCGCGCCCGGCTGCTCCAGGCTGTTGCGGACATCGAGCAAAATCGCAACGTCGTCATTCCCGATCAGGAACAGTTTCATTGACGACGATCGCCTTCCACCAATCGGCGTTTGAACAATACAACGAGTGGGCACTTGCGTAGAATACCAGCATTCTGCCGCCCTTATGTTGGTGCGTGGTAGAATGTTTGCACATTAGGAGTGTTTGGCATGAACGAGGTCATCAAGAAGCGAGAGGTCCTGACACTGGAGGAAGTCGCAAGGTATTTGCGCCTCCCGAAGGACACGATCGTTCGGCAAGCGGCTCAGGGCGCTATTCCCGGCCGCCAGATCGAAGATACCTGGCGCTTTCTCAAAGCAGCGATCGACGATTGGCTGCGAAGCTATGACAGTCGGACCTTGCTCCTGCAACAAGCTGGCGCGCTCGCAGACGATGAGTCCCTGCCAAGCTTGCGCAAGAAGATCTATGCAACTCGCAAAAGGCCAGAGGTCGCAAATGGCCGTCGTTCCTAAATGCACCTTCTCGACACTGACACGCTCACTCACCTTCATGCTGGACACCCGCGAGTCGTTAACCATTTGCGCGACGTGGACGACCCGGTAGTGGGGACTACTGTCATTACCAAGGGCGAATTGCTCCGTGGCCGCATAGAATTTCTCCTCAAAGCGCCGAAGGGCGCGGATCTCCTGCGCGCGCAACAGTGGCTGACTCGAACAGAAGATTTGCTCGCACAGATTCTGGTTGTGCCATTCGACGAAAACGCCGCGCGGGAATTTGATCGATTGCGCGCCAACCAGGCCTATCGCAAAATCGGACGAGCGGATTTATTGATTGCGAGCATCGTATTGGCGAATCAAGCAATCTTAGTCACTCGCAATGTGCGCCATTTTCGGCAGATTCACGCCGTCCAAATAGTGAACTGGGTTGATTGATGCAAGGTCTGTTACCGTTAAGAGAAATCGATTGTGAGATGGCTCAACCCGACAGGTTGCAAGAAATTTGGATTTCGCGAATTGCGAAATTGAGAAACGTAAAGAGAGTGTTTCTGACTTCCACTCTACTTTGCGTCTCTCTGACGTCCGCCTGCTCAAGAGGCGGCACTCGGCCTCAAAAGGAAAATTCAACCGCCAAGCTCACAAACTCTCAGGAAGCAGAGGATGCGCGAACCAAGAAGTTGCGAAACGAGATCGAGCAGATAACTTTGGCTGCTAAAGGTCGCGTGGGCGTCGCGGAAGTAGTACTGGAAACCGGCGAGACCGTTTCACTCAACCCTCACGATCACTTTCCGATGCAAAGCGTTTACAAACTTCCGATTGGAATGGCGGTGATGAAGCAGGTCGATGCCGGAAAGGTCAGGCTCGATCAGAAAGTGCGGGTGACGAAGGATGATTTTATTGGCCGGGCAGCGCACAGTCCGATTCGAGACAAGTATCCGAACGGGACTGTGCTGACGGTGAATGAACTG
Organism: Acidobacteriota bacterium; assembly: GCA_003222845.1. GTDB lineage: Bacteria > Acidobacteriota > Blastocatellia > Pyrinomonadales > Pyrinomonadaceae > UBA11740. Next base: position 4,986 of record QHXG01000351.1, read on the forward strand.
ATGGGATGGATGCTGCTGGAGAGTGACGGCACGGCGAGCGACGTGCTGATGAAGCTCATCGGTGGGCCGGAAACGATCCAGGCATTTCTCACCGAACTCGGAATCAAGGACATGATCGTTCTTGATACTGAGAAGGCTTTTGGGCAGGATCATTCACTGCAGTTTCGCAACTGGGCCACGCCTGAGGCAGCGGTAGTTTTGCTGCGCGCGCTGCATGAGCGGCGCGGGCTTTCTGAATCCAGTCAAGGGCTGCTGCTGAAGTACATGACCGAATCGAGGCCGGGCGCGAAGCGTCTGAAAGGACTCTTGCCCGCCGGAACGATCGTCGCGCATAAGACGGGGACTTCAGGAACAGAGAATGAAATTACAGCGGCGACTAATGACATTGGAATCATTACGCTGCCCAATGGTAGGCATTTAGCTATTGCAGTCTTTGTTGCGGATTCTGCGGCGGATGAAGCGACACGCGAGGGTGTGATTGCGAAAATCGCTAAGGCAGTTTGGGACAAATGGAGCGAGTAAAAGCGATCCACAGATTGCGCAGATTACGCAGATAGGGCGGGGAAGAAAAAAGCAAAGGCAGTAGGCAGTAAAGCGGAACGCAGAACACAAGACCCAGCAGCTTTGTTTTTACCTAATCTGAGTAATCTGCGGATAGTTCTTCCTTCTAGTTATTACTGTACCTCCCATTAGATCATCTTCAGATCATCCACAAAGAATGCGGCTGATCTTGCGGCAGAGATTCTGGCATGGTGATTGACATCGAAAGAGCGGGCAGGATGCCTGCGAACCGCCGACAGGGATGTCGGCGCTCCATGACCCCTGGAATTCACACCGTGATTCCATGGACTGGCAGTTCGATCTCGACAATCAAGCCGCCATTCGCGGCGTTACGTGCTTGGATGTGACCTTCGTGCAGGCGCACGACGCGCTCGGCGATGGCCAAACCCAAGCCGGCGCCGTGCGTGTTTGACTCGTCTTGATTAGGCACTCGATGGAAGGGAACGAAAATATCTCGGAGCATCCTTTCAGGAACGCCGGGGCCGTAATCTCTTACTTGCAATACGGCTTTCGGTTCGCTGGCGGTTATTCGCTCCAGGGTCACATCTACGGAGGTACCCGGGGCCGTGTGTCGGATTGCATTCCGTACGATATTCTCGATCGCACTGCGCAGGATCTCCGGCACACCTAATGTTGTGCACGCGTCGGCGCGCAGAACTTTCACTTCGCCGCCGTGCGCGCGCGCTTCGAAGTCGCCGTCGGCCGCGACCTCCTGCACAAGGTTTGTCAGATCAAATTTCTCCCGTTGCGTTGATTCGATTCCACTCTCGATGCGCGTCAGCGTCAGCAGTTGCCCGATCAATTTGTCGAGTCGATCAGCTTCCTGAGCGATGCGATTGAGATACTCGGGAGTCCCTTCCGGCGAGGCTTGACGAAGCAAACCTAACGCGACGATCAGTCGCGCCAGCGGTGAACGCAACTCGTGTGAAACATCGCCGAGCAAATCTCTCTGCGCGCTCACCAGCGCTTCGATCTGCTCAGCCATGCGATCAAAGTCGCGTCCCAGCGTACCGATCTCGTCACGTCGCCGACGCACTGTGGGATCGACGCGCGTTTTCAGACGGCCAGACGCGATGCCGCCGGCGGCTGCCCGCAAGCGCGTTATCGGCTGCGTGATGTTGCGCGCGAGGAGAAAACACAAAACCGCGCCAAACAAACCGATACCAAGCAGACGCAGATAGGGATGCGTGCCGACAGCTTCTGAAACCGGCATGATCAAAGTTGGCGATTGCTGGAATGCCAGATTGTATTTGCGACCGCTCGGACCTTCGACCAGACGCATCGCGATTCCTTGTCTAGGATTTACGAGAGATAGATTCTGCTTCTCAGTTCGATACAGTCCCTCC
>QHXG01000229.1 GCA_003222845.1 Acidobacteriota bacterium
ACACGATGCTTGACGCATCGCTGCCTTTGACGACGGCCGAATATATCGAATGGGGCAATCCCAACGAAAAGGCCGCTTACGATTACATGAAGAAATATTCGCCCTACGACAACATTCACAAGACGAATTACCCGGCGATGTTGGTTAAGGTCTCGCTCAACGACAGCCAGGTGCCGTATTGGGAGGGCTCGAAGTTCGTTGCCAAACTGCGCGATTACAAGACGGATCACAATCCATTATTGCTGAAAGTGAACATGGGCGCAGGACACGGCGGAGCTTCAGGACGTTATGACGCAATTCACGAAACGTCGTTCGATTACGCATTCATGCTGTGGCAGATGGGGATTACGAATTAGCCCGGTGACTTTTTGACAGGATTAACAGGATTCACAAGATGGGCTGGTTTTGTTTCGCCGTATCTTGTAAATTCTGTTAATCCTGTCCATTTTGCTCAAAACGGAAATGCAGAAGATTAATCTCGCGCAGAAACTTTTGTTAATCGATGATCACTGGAATCCGCGTATCGCCGGCGAACTCAACGGGCAAATGGTAAAGCTGGTTAAGTTTCGGGGCCCGTTCACCTGGCATCATCATGAAAATGAAGACGAGATGTTTTTGGTCGTGAAGGGACGCTTCCGCATGGACTATCATGACGATGGCCAGGACGGCAAAGAATGGATCGAAGAAGGTGAATTCATCATCGTCCCCCGTGGAATTGAGCATCGGCCTTTCGCCGAAGAAGAGTGCCACGTCCTGCTATTCGAGCCGGCTTCAACATTGAATACGGGTAATGTGAAGGATTCATTCACGCGCGCAGAACTCGCGCGGATCTAAAACACGACGAGTACGCTGCTAGCTCCGTAGGAGCCGCATATTTATAGTCCGCCGGTCTGCTTTGAGTCTCTCTTCGCGAGCTATAAACATGGTGCTCCTAACGGAGCGCGGCAAGTTGTGCTTCGGTAGTCTGCCGTGTAACTATCTAATACTTAATAAGGCTGTTGCGGGAGAATATTTTGTCCGAGAAACCGACAGGGCCAACTGTCGCCGATATCTTTCGCCGGGCGCAGGCAATCCGAGGTGAAAACGCTCAAGGTTCATATAAGGAGATTGCAGCGCAGCTCGTCCGTGAGTACTCCGGTTCGCCTTTTCCGCCAACTTACAACCTGACCATCCCGGAGCAGGATAGCCGCGCGCCGGAAGAAGATTGGACCGCCGGCTTGCCGCTTGTCTTGCGAGGCATTCAACAGAAAGATTGGAACGATATCGCGCAGGGCATCGTACTTTCGTTGGAACAAACCGAGAACTATGAACGAGCGCGCGGCCCCGAAGGCTCGCGTGATAAGTGGCACGATCGTTCCAAGGGGATCAAAGGCGCCGTCGACAAAGGCGTCGGCAAGTGGATGCCGGAAGAGTTGATAAAGCTGGCAGAGCGCAGCGTTCAGGAGAGAAAATGAGGCGACGCTTGCTAAGAGCCGTTTGTGTTTCGTTGTTTGTCGCCGCGTTCGCCGCGGGAGTTGCGGCCCAGGCGCCTACTCCAACCCCCAAAACAAGCGACTGTTCTTCTGAGGTTTACAAGGGTAAAGATCTCGACAAGAAGGTGCGGATTCTCTCCAAGCCCGAACCGAACTTTACCGATCGCGAGAGGAGTGAATTTCAGCGGCGTGAGATAACTCTTCGCGCGATTTTCTGTGCCTCTGGGAGCGTCACGGATATCGTCGTTACCAGCGGTTTGACCGATGCAATGAACGAAAAGACTAAAGCGGCCGCTCGCCAGATTCACTTCACGCCGGCTGAGAAGGACGGTCAGAGAGTGTCGCGATTGCTAATCGTCAAATACATCGTCAGTTAAGAACTAAACCATGAACGAACAATACGCTGAACTAATCACCACCTTTCCCTTATTCAAGGGCTTCACGGCCAATGGCGCAAAGCGCTTGCTCGCGGCAGGTCAAGTCAAAGAGCAGTCAACCGCGGACGTTTTGCTGAAAGAAGGCGACAAGGCCGATTTCGTCCTGCTAGTTTTGACGGGCGCGCTCGAAGTGTTTGTTGAACGAGAAAGCCAACACTTGGTGCTGACCGAAGCAGGGCCAGGGACAATCCTGGGCGAACTCGCGGTGCTGTGCGGAATCCCCCGATCAGCTTCGGTTAAGGCAAAGGAAAAGGCGGTCGTATTGGAATGGAGCGATGAAGCATTTCGCACACTCTTGTTGCGCGATCCTTCACTTTCGCAGCGAATCTTTCGCGAAGCCTTGCGCACGTTGATCGATAAGGAACGGTCGCTGATAGATTCGCTGATCAAGGCGGAAGGCGCGAGTACCTAATCTGGTTTTCTTGATCTCCGACCTCTGACTTCTGATCTCTGCTTCATATGAGTTTTCTCAACGGCCTAATCAAAGATCCAAAATATCAAACCACCGAGCCGCGCAAACCCGAACAGGTTCTGGAATCGGATCTCATAGTCAGCCCTGACACGCAGCGCGAGAATCGCATTCCGCCGGGACAGTCGCGCACCAAGAGATGGCCCGTCCTGGATGCGCACGGTGCGCCGGAGATCGATCTGGCAACCTGGAAGTTTGAAGTCGAAGGTCTGGTCGAAAAACCTCTAAAGTTTTCGCTCGATGAATTCCTGCAACTGCCGGCGGTGAAGGTTTATGCCGATTTTCATTGTGTTACCCGCTGGTCGCGGCTCGACAATGTCTGGACCGGTGTCTCGGCGCGCGAGATCGCCAAGCTTGCGAGCGTGAAACCGGAAGCAAAGTTTGTACTCGCCCTCGCTTACGATTACGGTTGGACCACGAACGTTCCCATCGAATATTTCCTCAAAGAAGATTCGCTATTCGCTTTCATGCACGACGGCGCGCCGATTCCGCCGGAACACGGCGGCCCAGTGCGCCTGATCATTCCGCAACTCTACGCCTGGAAATCGGCCAAATGGATCAGAGGCGTGCGCTTTCTCGAACACGACGAGGCCGGTTATTGGGAAGAAGGCGGTTATCATATGCGCGGCGATCCGTGGGCGGCCGGCGATGGGGAAAGGTTTCGTTGGTCGTGATGCAGGGAGTGCGGACGTCTCGTCCGCCTGAGCGCGAAGAGAGTTCGCCTGACGAATGAAATGAAAAGCTCGGTTCGCGCTGACGCGCTCAATGCGGGTGAGACGCCCGCGCTCCCAGCACCAAAAGATGCCGCCGCTGTCATTCTGCTTCGTCATAACACTGATCCAAACAATCCCGAAGTCTTTTGGGTGAAGCGCAGCGCGAAGCTTGTTTTTCTCAGCGGCTTTTATGCTTTTCCCGGAGGCCAACTCGAAACAAACGACGCTGAAGCGCCGATTGCAAACTGCGGTAACCAGGAACTTGCCGCGATGATCAGTTGCGCGGCGCGCGAATTGTTTGAAGAAACAGGAGTGCTACTCGCGCGCGGCTCCGAGATGTTGACTGTGGGTCAGCGCGCTTCGCTGCTTGATGACCTCGAAGCAAAGAGAATGTCTTGGTCCGAACTGCTCAAACATTATGGTTTGCGTCTCGATGCAGATGACTTCACTTTCGTGGGTCGTTGGGTTACCCCACCGTTTGCGCCGCGAAGATTTGACACGTGGTTCTTTCTGGCAACTTGTCCGGCCAGACAACAGCCGCACGTGACGGGAGATTCAGAGCTGGAAAGCGGCGAATGGATTTCCGCGCGCGAGGCCTATGGGAGATGGGAGCGCAGCGAAGCTCTCGTCCCGCCGCCAGTTTTGCATGCGCTGAAGACCTTGGCGGCAGGCCTGACGAACGATTTAGTCAAAAGATTTCTCTCCGTTCGTGAAGCACATCGCGAATTGACACGGCGCATCGAGTTTCGCCCGAACTACATTTGCTTTCCAGTCCGCACGAAGACTTTGCCGCCAGCGACACATACGAATTGTTATCTGATTTACACCGCGCAGGAGATTCTTGTGATCGATCCGGGATCGTCTTACGCGGAAGAGCAGGCGGCTTTGGCTTCGTGCGCTGATGATTTACTTGCCGAAGGAAGAACTGTGCGCGAGATCGTTCTGACGCACGCGCATCCCGATCACATCGGTGGAGTCGAAGCCCTCAATGATCATCTCAGAATGAAACACGGCGGAGCAGTTGCCGTAGCGGCGCATCGGCAAACGGGCCGTACGTTGAAGGGTCAAATTCGCGTCGATCGTTTTATTGAAGATGAGGACGTACTCGAATTGAACGGCGAGCCTCAGGTCAAGTTGCGCGCTTTGCACACGCCCGGACATGCTCGTGGGCACCTCTGCTTTCACGACGAACGAACCGGCGCTCTGATTTCGGGTGATAATGTCGTCGGCTTTGGTTCGGTCTTAATCGATCCTCCTGAAGGCAACATGCGCGCTTATTTGGATTCCCTGAAAAGAATGCGCGAATTGACGAATCTTACGGTCTTGTTCGGCGGACACGGCCCAGCGATCGCGAATCCTTACGAGAAGATCGACGAATACATTTCACATCGGCTCGAGCGCGAAGAATTAATCCTGGCGGCGGTGCGCGAAGGGGCATCGACCCCCCAAGAAATTGTCGCGCGTGTTTATATCGATGTCTCGCCCAAGGCCCACGCCATGGCTGAGCGCGCGGTGTTGGCGCATTTGGAAAAGCTGGAAGACGATGGATTAGTCGAGAAAACATCGCGCGAGATTTATCACGCCTCGTTACAGAACCGCGAGCGATAGCGACCGGGCCTGGGTACGCAGTCGTCCCGACTGCTTAGTTTCAGCATGGCGCACGCCCAAGCAGTCGGGACGACTGCGCACCCAGGGCCGCTCCCGCTTCTGTAACGATTCGGTTAGAATCGTTGTCATGGAACGAGCACAGACTTTAGGTGAACTCAAAGAGAGCGGTTACGGCGGCGTCTCGGTTAAAGACGAGATACGCGCAAATCTGATTTGCAAACTCAAACGGCGCGAGAGACTTTTCCCGGGCGTCGTTGGTTATGATGAGAGCGTTGTTCCTCAGCTAGTCAATGCGATTCTGGCGCGGCACAACTTGATTCTGCTGGGCCTGCGCGGTCAGGCGAAGAGCCGCATCATTCGCCAACTCACCAATCTGCTTGACGAACACATTCCAATCATCGCTGGTTCCGAAGTCAACGACGATCCGTTTCATCCTATCAGCGCTTACGGTCGTCAAACGGTCGCGTTGCACGGCGACATGACGCACATCGATTGGGTCAATCGCGATGCCCGCTTTGTCGAGAAACTCGCTACGCCCGACGTGACCATCGCGGACATCATCGGTGACGTCGATCCAATCAAAGCCGCCAAGGGCGGACATTTGCTCAGCGATGAACTGACGATTCACTACGGGCTGCTGCCACGCGCGAACCGCGGCATCTTTGCCATCAACGAACTTCCCGATCTGGCCGGCAAAATCCAGGTCGGTCTTTTCAATATCATGCAGGAAGGCGACGTGCAGATTAAGGGGTATCCGGTGCGTCTGCCGTTGGATGTAATGTTGGTGTTCTCAGCGAATCCCGAGGACTATACGGCGCGCGGAAAAATCATCTCACCGCTAAAGGATCGCATCGGCGCGGAGATCATGACGCACTATCCGAAGGAGATCGGCTTGGGCGTCGAGATCACTCGGCAGGAAGCCTGGACCACGCGCGACGGTTTCAACGATCGCTTGTTGATTCCCGATTTTATTCGCGAAACAATCGAACAGATTGCATTTGAAGCCCGGGACGATCAACGCATCGACAAGCACTCTGGGGTCTCGCAACGGCTGCCAATCTCGGTGATGGAGACGGTGGTTTCCAATGCCGAACGCCGCGCGCTGCTCACCGGAGAAGAGCGAATCGTGCCGCGTATCACCGACATCTATGCGGCGATTCCTTCGATGACCGGCAAGATGGAACTGGAATACGAAGGCGAGCAAATCGGCGCGCACCGCATCGCGAAAGATTTGATCAAGCGCGCCGCCGGCGAAATCTTTGAAGGCTATTTCGTCGGGATTGAATTTGCGAATACAGTCCGCTGGTTTGATGAAGGAAATAATCTACGGCTCGCCGATACTGCTTCGGCTGAGGAATGCACGATGCTGCTCGAATCAGCGCCCGAGTTGATCGAGACCGCACTCATTCCGTTTGATTTCAATCGCCAGGACAAAGCCCAAACCGTGGCAGCCTGTGAATTCGCGCTCGAAGGTCTTTACGCCGAAAACAAAATCAGTCGCAACGAAGAAGGTGGCTACACGGCGGTGACGAAGACAAAAAAGGATCGGCGGGGAATGATTTATGACGATCTGACTGAGACGGGAAGATACAGCTAGAAATGAGCCACAGATGGACACAGATAAACACGGATTCAAACTTTCTCTGTGTAAATCCGTGTTCATCTGTGGCTGAATAAATGAAATTCACTCGCTACTCAAAATTCAATGGCCTCGATGTTTACGGGATCAATCTCGGCGACCTGATGGAAGGGCTGTCTGATTCACTGCTCTACTCCGGGTATGACGAGGATTATTACTGGAAGCGCGAGCGCATGCCGCAGGATACGTCGCTCGATGCGTTGCGGCGCGCGTTGTTGCAGGCGCTGATGCATCAGGGACTGTTGAGTCAGCATCAGATACAACAGATGCTCGCCGAAAACGAGGGCAAGTATGAAGGCTCACAGCTTCAGGAATTGTTGAATCAACTGATCGAACGACTGGTTGAGGAAGGTTATCTGACGCTCCACGAAGAACCGCAAACGGGACAGCGCCGCGAAATGATGGGCGGCAACGGCGAAGGGCGAATCGAAGAGCCTCTGCCGCGGAATATCAAGTTTGAAGTTACTGAGAAAGGGCTGGACTTTCTCGGCTATAAAACGCTGCGCAATCTGCTCGGAAGTTTAGGCAAGAGCTCAATGGGCCGCCACGACACTCCGCATCTCGCCACGGGGGTGGAAGCAGAAAGTGCCAGTAAGCCTTACGAATTCGGCGATACGATCAATCTCGACGTTAACACGACACTCCTCTCCGCGATTCAACGCGAAGGCCTCAACGTTCCGCTGAACCTCGAGTACCAGGACCTGCACGTGCATCAATGCGATTATCAATCGTCCTGTGCGACCGTTGTTATGCTTGACTGCTCGCATTCGATGATTCTCTATGGCGAAGATCGTTTCACACCTGCGAAGAAAGTCGCGCTCGCACTCAGCCATCTCATTCGCACGCAATATCCGGGTGACTCGCTGAAGATCGTGCTGTTCCACGACACCGCGGAAGAGTTGCCACTTGCAAAACTAGTTACGACGCAAGTAGGTCCCTATCACACTAACACGGCTGAAGGGTTGCGATTGGCGCGGCGCATTCTGCAAACGCAGCGCAAAGACATGAAACAGATCGTTATGGTGACGGATGGCAAGCCGACGGCGTGTTTCATCGAAGGAGCGCCGACATCCCTGTCGGCGGTTCGCCGGCATCCTGCCGGCCACCCGCTTGTTAACGCACCTAGTTCCGACAGACGACTCTACAAAAATTCCATGGGTGGCGATCCGTGGGTGATGGAAGCAACGTTCCGCGAAGTCCAAGCCTGCCGCAAAGCCGGCATCATGATTAATACGTTCATGCTGGCGAGTGATTACTACCTCGTCGAGTTCGTCAAACAAATGACCGCCATGACGAACGGCAAGGCTTACTTTGCCAACCCCGCAAACCTCTCGCAGTTTGTTTTGATCGATTTCCTCCGCCGAAAGAAAAGCAAGGTGAAGTGAAAAATCACTGTACTCGCAAGTAATACTTCGCCACCTCGTTTCCTAGCCCCATTATCAAAACGCATTAGATTGATTTATATTCATGGTTATCCTCCACTGTAATGGATGCTTCTACGTCGGGAAGCCTACTTACCCTTCTCGAAGGGTGAATGGGAATAAATGGCGAAACATTTCATGACTGAGTGAAAAAATATTCAAACAGATTCGCTCCGTACACTTTTATGTGTTTTGCGGTTAAGCTGATACTTGATATCAAGCAGTTACAAAAAGAAGCGGGGAGATGAGGACTGAATGGCAAACAGGACTGCGGTTATTCAAACCAATAAAGGCACGATCAAGTTCGAGTTGCTCGAACAAGACGCGCCAAAGACGACTGAGAATTTTCGCTTGTTAGCCGAGAAAGGTTACTACAACGGCGTAATCTTTCATCGCGTGATAAAGGGTTTCATGATCCAGGGCGGTGATCCGACGGGCACCGGCCGAGGCGGAGAATCAGCCTGGGGCGGCCGGTTCGCGGATGAAATCAATTCGTCATCAGACGTCTACGGTCGCGGCTATAAAGCCGGCACGGTCGCGATGGCCAATGCGGGTCCCAACACGAACGGCTCGCAGTTCTTCATTATGCACGCCGATTATCCTTTACCGCCGAGCTACACGATCTTTGGCCGCGTCACCGAGGGACAAGACGTAGTCAACGCGATCGCTACGACCGAAACCGATCGTAGCGATCGGCCAACCTCGGAAGTGAAGATGGAAAGCGTTTCGATCAGTGAGTAAGCGGGATGACTCGTACTAATTCTCGAGCCTGGCGATCTCCGTGAGTTCCAGCGTAACTGGATCTGGTGCTAATTTTGGCGCGTAACGAATTGCGCCCGCGACAAATTCTTTTGCCACGCGAACTGATTCCCGCAAGGGCATTCGTTGGGCTAAGCACGCCGCTATCGCTGATGACAACATACAGCCCGTGCCGCGAACAGGTGGCGAGTCGATCCACTCTCCTCGAAAAACGGTTATTTGACCGTGCTCATCCAGCACATCGATCGCGTGACGCCTTATGTCGTGGACTGGATGGACAAGGTGGACCTGATGGACATTTTCGACAGGATCGTCTGACCTCTGACCTCTGACCTCTGACCCCTCCTCGAGATGTCCTCCCTTAATCAGCACCGCACGCGCTCCCATTTCTCGCAGTCTCCTGGCTGCTTCGCGCATTTCATCTTCGTTTGTAATCTTCAGTCCGGTTAACGTCTCGGCTTCGGGAACATTTGGCGTAATCACGCAAGCGTGTGGCATCAATTCACTCAACATTACTTCGACTGCGCCTTCGGCCATTAACTCATCACCCGAAGACGCTTGCAGAACCGGATCGACCACCGGAGCCGGCAGATTCATTTCGCGGACAAGTCTCGCGACTGCCAAAACGATCTCGCTGGTGGGCGACATACCAATCTTCACCGCCGCAATGTGGACCTCTTCCATAATCGGCAGAACCTGCGACCGCAGCGATTCCGCACTCTGATGAATTGCTCCGAAAACGCCTTTAGAGTTTTGAAAGGTCAGGGAGGTGATGGCGGCCGCGGGCCTGCAACCAAATGCTTGAATAGTTTTGACATCAGCAATGATCCCGGCGCCACCGGAAGGATCGAAACCCGCAATCGTGAGGACTGCCGGCTGCTCGCTGTCTCCATAATCAGTCATTAGCGATACCGTTTACCTCAAACGGAACTGCCGTTCCTCAAATTCTTTTACGATCGGCCTTTTGCTGTCGCGAAGAAAAGCGAAACCCTCGGCCCGCAAGTAACGACTTTGCCGGCTTATACCGCCGGGAAACTTCGGATTCAATTCGCCGTTGTCGCGAACGACGCGCCAGTAAGGCGTAATGCGTTTCGTACCTTGCGCGCGCGCTTCTTCGGCGGCTTCAGCAGCGATGCGAATGAAGATGCCGGTGGTCAGTGGACAAGTGACATCTGCGCCGTATTCGGCGGCGAGTTTCTTCCGGATCGTGCCTACGGTGATTAGTTTGCCTCTGGGTACCCTCCGGATGAGAGAGTCCACTAATTTAGGCGTGGGAATCAGCATCATGCCTTTACCAAAGCGCGACATCTTCGGCGGAACGGGAACCAGTATGGCCTCTTGAGGCCTTTCCATTTTCTCCCGCCAGGGGATTCGACTCATGAATTTCTTTTTCATCTCACTACTCCTGTAAAAGCTTTCTTACCATTTCGGCGTTTGCTTTCAAAGCCTCAGGCTTGTTGAATAAAGTAATCGCAGCGACACCACTCGCACCAGCCCGCAAACATTCACTGGCATTGTCGTTTGAGATTCCTCCAATTGCCAGCACCCGGAAAGGCGCTAACTCGTGGGCAACTTCCGAGAGCTTGCTGACGCCGAGCGGCGGACCGTATTCCTTTTTTGATCGGGTTGGAAAGACGGGGCCGAACACCACAAAATCGGCGCCGCCATCTCGCGCGCGGCGAGCCTCGATCTGTGAATGCGTCGAGACCCCAATCAGAAAGTTCCGGCCGAAAGTCTTCCTAACAACGTCCGCTTCGAGCGATCGCGTAGTAAGATGAACGCCATCCGCACCGGCTCCGGCAGCGATATCAGTACGATCATTTACCAGCACTCTCGTCGAAGTGCCGCGAACGATTTCCATCACCCGCTCCGTAAGTTCAAACAGATCGCGAGCAGTCAGATTCTTCTCTCTTAATTGAATGAGTTGAATTCCAGCCCCGACAGCAGCGGAGACTTGATGCAGGATCTCCTGAAACTCTTCGCTTGAGCGCGCTGTGGCTTCAGGCGTTGCGCCGGGGGTAATCAGATAAAGGATCGGCTTTGACAGGTTGAGACTCATTAACGGTTGCCCGTGGGGCGGATTTCCCGCGCGAGCTTTTCATAGAAGCAGGTTCTGAGTCCAGCGCCGCCACTGTCTCGCGAAAATGGATCATCTGCCAAATTCCCATCGCGAGATTTAGCAGCCCCACTCCTGAGACAGCGCCGCGCACCCAACCCGAGGCCACGAAACTCTGCAACCCATAATGTCCCGTCTTGCGCGCAGCGAGCACCAGAAAGTAGTTGCTGCTCCAATCACTCAGACTCAGCCCCAACCAGCCGTAAGGTACCCAAGGCAGCACGGCCAACGCCAAGCCGAGTTCAATGCATACCAGAATATAGAAAATTACCGACAGTCGCGACGACATGCTACTCGAGACAAATCTACACAGCCCTATTCTGCGTTGCGCACCAGCGCGCGCTGATCTGGTTAATACTACAAGAACTGGGATTGAAAGTCAGTTCAAGCGGTGACTCGATTATCGTTTTGCTCGATAGCGGGCTTGGCTTTGCCGTTGCTTCCGTTTCCGCTGAGGCGGGCTTGCAACTCTCGCAACCGTTCGTTAACACCGCGATATGACACGTTGAATCCGTAAACTTCAGTAAAGAGTTCGATGGCGCGATTGAAATCGCCGGCCTGCTCGTACGCGGCGCCCAACTCGTACCGAAACGCCTGACGCTGATCTTCGGATGCGTCGGGAAGAGTCAGTCCGTTATCAAACCATTTGATGGCCAACCGTGGCACGCCCTTCTTCATGAAACAATGTCCCAGAAGGTTACAGCACTGCAGATATCGCGAGGTGCCGTCACCGGGCGCGACTAGACGCACGGCAACTTGAAACTCCTCGAGGGCTTCTTCAAACAATTCCATTTCTTGATAAGCCAGACCCAGATTGTAATGAGTCTCAAAATCTCCATTGCCGGCTGCGTCATCTTCCCGCTCGGCAGCGGCACGATATTCTTCGAAGATCTCTGCCAGTCCGGGATCGATTCCTAACGAAATCTGCTGACTGTTTGGCGCCGCCTCTACACCCTCGCTGACAGTCGGGTTTCTGCCTTCGACTTCGGGTATGGTGATAACCGGGGGAGGTGGGTTTGGCTCTTCTGCCTGCAACGCGCCGCCCGCAAACGCAAATTCCGACTCGCCAGCTTGAGACTGCGGCGTGGTGCTCTGAAGCTGCTGCCGGCGAAGATCGATGTCGATGTGCGAGCCAAATTGCTTCTCCAGCAATTCCAGTGTGTCCAGCGCGATGTCAACGTAGCCCTGAGCAATGTAGAAATCTACGCTCTCAAGTTCCTGGGCGCGAATGGCAGTGTTACGCGCCTCCGTGTCGGAATCTCCGTCTGATTCTGCCGAGCTGGAAAGAACCACCTCGTCCTGGTTCGATGTCAGTTCTTCCGCGACCACAGCTTCAAAAGTAAAACCTTGCTCGACAGAGATTTCACTGTCCGGCTCGCTCCGCTGTTCCGAAACATCGGCACCTGTATTCCATTCGAATTCAAATTCTCCGTTTGGGGCAGAGGCCGTCGTCGACCCCACGATAAACTCGTCCGTCTTAGGCACTGCATCCGCGATCGGCCGAGCGTGCGAATCAAATGCGCGCGGAGCTTCCTCAGGAAACGCTTCGCTCATCGCATCTTCCTCGGCGCCACCAAGCTCTTTGAGGCGCTCGACATGGTGAGCCTGGTCAGGAGCCAATCGCGTCAATTGGGTTAAGGCGTATCGCTCATCCTTTTCGAGACCCGCGGCCGCGGCGGCATCGGCCAGTCTTTCCAGTGCAGCTTTCAGTTTCTCGGTATCACGTTGCCACCAATGCGCGCGAACGAGCAAACGCAAAGCCTGAACGTTATCTGAGTCGCAGGCGAGCAACTCGTTCACCAGTTCGAGCAATTGATTGTCTTCGCGTTCAGCAAGCATTTGCTCAGCGATCAAGTCAACCACGTGAACTGCGTCGTCGATGCCGTCGCATCTCAGATATAGTCGCGCGACATCGATGTAGCGAAGATATTTTGAGGATTCTTTGGCCACCAGGGCCGCGGTAGTTGCTTCGGCCTTAGCCGGATCTTCTGACTCGACGTAGGCGCTCGCGAGCATCGACAGCAACTCGATATCATCGGGATTACCGGTGGATGCCTGTTCGATTAACTCCGCAGCTTCATCGGCAGTGCCGCGCGCACTGTGAGCAGCGAGCAGACCTTTCAGCGTTCGATGATCGGCCGGATTAATGTGAATCGCTTTTTCGAATACCGCCAGCGCTTCATCGCAGGCGCCGCGCGCCAACAGATGTTGACCTGCTTCGGTAAAGCAGACCGCCGCTTCCGCATTCATTCCCACTCTCAGATAGCCTTCAGCGAGCTTGGTCCGAATCTCAGTGTTGGGCGGATCGAGATCGGCAATTTTTCGCAGCACTTCCAAACCTTGCTGCGTTGCGCCGGCTTTTCCGTGCGCCTCTGCTACGAAGAGATAATGCGCGCGTGCTTCAACCACCAAATCCTGACTCGCGTACAAGTCGGCCAGATTCGTCGCAATTTCGGTATTCTGCGGTTGCAGACGATCGATCTTCTTATACATCGCGATCGCCTTCAAGACGAAATCCTGTGCGCGATAGTGCTCGGCGATGTGACGAAAACAGGAAACGGCCGCCGCCTGATCGCCGACGCGAGCGTATAGATCGCCGAGCATGTTGAGCGTGGTGAAATCCTCAGGCTCACTCTCGACGATTTTGCAGTATTCTTTAATTGCAGCCGGAATCTTGCCCAGTTCCAGAAATTTCTCGGCTGCACGCAGAGTCTTTACCTTGTCGAACGCCATGTTTGCGAATCTAGGACTGGAAAATAATTAGGACGAGGCCAGATGCCTAACGCGTTTGAGGAGTCTCGGGCTTTAGCATGCTGAAAGCCGTCTCTCGGAGCTTAACGGCCCCTCTACGCTAACACGCGAAAAGTGTTAGTGTCAACGCTGTTTTTATAGGATAAAATGTTGCCAACAGGGCGAACGGTCTTAGATCACATCGGCAAAGTTCTTCCGAGTTCGCCCGAACCACCAGTATCCAAAAACAAAACTGACAATTGCGAAGGCCACAAAGTATGCCAAGCCAGGCCAATCCGGAAGGTTCCCTTCGAGGATGATGCGCCTGTAATTGCGCACCAGAGGCGTAAAAGGATTGAAATTCACGAAAGAGCGATAACGATCCGGCACCAGCGATTCCGGATAGATGATGGGAGTTAGGTACATCCACGCCATCAAAACCAACGTCACGCCCTGAACGATGTCGCGCACGAAAACTCCCAAGGAAGCCAGCAACCACGCGGCGCCCAAGGTGGCAATCAGTTGCGGAATCAGGAGCACGGGCAGAAACAAAATCGTCGGATGAATTTCGCGGCGCAAGAGAAGCGCGGCCACAATCAGTGCGACCGTGCCAAACAATTGATTTGCGATCGCCGCCAATGACAGAGACACCGGCAAGGTTTCAAGCGGAAAGACGACCCGCTTAACGAGATTAGCGTGAGACACGATCGTGTTGGCTGAGAGTTGCAGCGCTTCCTGAAAAGCATTCCACGGCAGCAAGCCGCAGAAGAGATAAAGCGCATAGTCCCATTGCGAACTACTGGCGCCAAATTTCGCTTTGAAAATCCCGGCGAAGATGATCGTGAAAATCGCAATCATCACTACCGGTGTCAGAATTGCCCAGAGGATGCCAAGCACCGAGCCGCGATAGCGCGCCGCCAACTCGCGTTTGGTCAACGAGACGATGAGATCGAAGCGCCGAGGCAGTTGCCAAAGTGGCCGCCACACGGCACGTCTTGCTGTCTGCGCGGAAATCATTACGCGACCACCTGCCGAAACGCCGACAGGAAGGTTTCCATTTCCGGCCGCTTGCCAATGGTGACGCGAAGATGGTTTGGCAGCGCGGGAAACGGACGGCCGATTTGCACGCCTCGCTGGGCCAACGCTCCGATTATTGGCCGAGCCTCGCGCTTGACATTAACCATGATGAAATTAGCTTGCGAAGGAATAGAGGCGTAGCTCAGAGCACTCAACTCCTCAGTCACAAACTTTTTCGTCTCGCGGTTCAATCGTTGACCGTTGGTGACCTGATCGGCGTCTCCCAGGCTGGCTATTGCTGCTGTAATCGCCATGATGTTCACGCTGTCCCAGGTTTGATGTGGCCGCAGGCGTTGCATTGCTTCGGGCTGCGCGACGCAATAGCCACAACGAAGGCCGGCCATGCCGTAAATCTTCGAGAAGGTGCGCGCCACAATTAGATTGGGATGGCTCTTGACCAAAGGGATCACACTTTCATAGTCAGGACTGTCCGCATAGTGATGGTAAGCCTCGTCCACCAAAACCATCGTGTCGCGTGGTACCTTGTCGAGAAAGTCGCGCAGTTCCTTCTTCGGCGTAATGCTGGCGGTGGGATTGTTCGGATTGCAGATATAAATCAAACCCTGGTTCGCGGCGGCCAGCATCTTCGACAAATCATGACTGAAGCTGCCGGTCAACGGAATCTTCAAGACTTCCGCCTGGTTGACGCGCGCGTGATTTAGAATCGCTTCGAAAGTCGGATCGGCAACGATCATCTTGCCGCGACCGGGTATGAACGACGGCAACGCACCACCGCGCGAGCGCGGCAAGAGTGCAACCGGACGATTGTTTCCAGGTTCTAATGATCCGGTGAACGCCGCCGCGCACAGCTTCAAGATTTCTCCGGAACCATTGCCAACCAGAATCTGATTGCGCTCAACGCCATTGAGTTTTGCCAGCGCTTCAATCAAAGCATCAGCATGCTCGTCCGGATACCGACAGGAGATATTGAACGCTTCAGTCATTGCCTTGAGGGCCATTGGCGAAGGCCCGTAAGGGTTCTCGTTCGCGCTCAAACGCACCACGCCGGCGGGCGTGGACGTAAAATGCCGGCGCGTGTCCGCCGCGCGCAATGGCGTTCGCCATGAGACTCCGCGTTGCGCCACCGTATAAGCTGCACCGGCGCCCAACAACTGTGCGAACTTGCGTCGAGAAAGCCGTTTTGTTATCTCAGACATTTCCAGAACCTCCGCCTCACGATTTCGATTCGCTGCATTATCCAACACGTTTTGTGCAGCGCCAAACTTTCTCCTGCACTTCCAAATGACAAATGGAAAATGATCCGGTACGCTGATCAAAAAATGGCCGGCCAAAGAGCGACAACCCTGTTTCCGGAAATGCTTGATTATGCAGACACGACTGCCGCCTCTCCGGTTTCAGCGCCGCTCGCCGATCGCATGAGACCGCGGAGTTTAAGCGGCTTCGTGGGCCAGGAACATCTGATGGGTGAGGGCCGTGTCCTCCGGCGTTTGATCGAGGGTGGCGGCACGCTGCCGTCCATGATCTTTTGGGGGCCGCCGGGTACTGGTAAGACGACGCTGGCACGCTTACTGGCCGAGAAGACTGACGCTCGATTCGTGGCCCTGTCGGCGGTTTTTTCGGGCGTGAAAGATTTGCGCGCCGCGATTGCCGAAGCGCGCCTCGACCGACGACGAGGCCGCCGCACGATTCTATTCGTCGATGAAATTCATCGCTTCAACAAAGCCCAGCAGGATGCACTCCTGCCGTCAGTCGAGGATGGAACCGTCACGCTGATCGGCGCCACAACCGAGAATCCTTCGTTCGAAGTCATCAGCGCGTTGCTCTCGCGCAGTCGCGTCGTGGTGTTGAATCCACTATCAGAAGACGAAGTGCAGAAGATTGTGCGGCGCGCATTGGCTGACGAAGAACGCGGACTGGGAAGTCTTCATCCTGAGATTTCCGATCGGCTGATTGCCCAACTCGCGCACTCGTCCGGAGGCGACGCACGAATGGCGCTGGCAGCGATGGAGGCGGCCGTTGAAGCCACGGTGCCAAATGCCAACAACACGAGATCGATTACTGAGGACACATTGGTCGAAGCATTGGGCCGCGCCCAGTTCGCCTACGACAAAGGCGGCGAAGAGCATTACAACCTGGCTTCAGCGCTGATCAAGTCGCTGCGCAATTCGGACGTGAACGCGGCGCTCTATTGGCTGGCGCGCATGATTGAAGGCGGCGCCGATCCAATCTTCATTGCGCGCCGGCTTTGCATCCTTGCTTCCGAAGACATCGGCCTCGCCGATCCACAGGCAATGGTCCAGGCGGCGGCTGCCGCTGATATCGTGCAACTAATCGGCATGCCTGAGGGCCTGTTCCCTTTGAGTCAGGCGACGATTTATCTTGCACGCGCTCCAAAATCCAACGCCGTGCTCCGCGCGTATTCCGCCGCTAACAAAGACGCCGTCGAAACCGCGCG
>QHXG01000230.1 GCA_003222845.1 Acidobacteriota bacterium
ACTTCTCGGCATGCCGTGGTACGTAACGTCCGGTTTCTTCTTGCTAATGTGGTATATCTTCGCCGTGCGCTTGCGGGAGTCCTTTGCGGCGAGTTTCTTCGGGGGGATCGCGGCCGGATACTTCTATTACTGCTCAGTCCATCACATTCAACATCACTTTCGTGTCGCGAACGTCTGGTTTCGCGAGCTAACCCGGCACCACAACATTCATCATCGATTGCAGGACGTAAATTTTGGCGTCACCAACCGCTTCTGGGATCGAGTGTTCGGGACCCAGTATCGAAAAGAAGGATACAAGCTTAGGGCTGTCGCGCGTCTCAATCGGAACAATTGATCCTTTGGATCGCAACTAACGCCAGTGGTTTAGTGTATTGACGGTGTTTTCGATCGGCAAGCCAGAAGCAAGGAGCTTCTCCAGCGCCTCGACAATGTCAGCGGCAGTCATATCCTTTGAAGGATTATTGTCACGATAGACCAAGAGGATGCCGCTGTGTTGCCGCTCATGCATCTTCCAAAGTTCATGGAGGTCTATGAAGTCTTGCGGATTATGCGTGAGCAAGACAAGACGGTGCCGAGCTGCATATTCGAGGTGATCGCGGTCGTCGATGCCAGCCGTCCCAATACCACGAGGCGATATGACATCGTGGCCGGCTTGCTTGATTCGGGCTATTAGCAGGTTGTCATCCGAACAATCATCGAGGTAAACAGTGTGAGGCATCTCCGATCACGAGTCGTCACTCCAGCCCTGCAGCGTTACGTTCTTGAGCAACTTCTTCATCAACCAGCGGCCGGTTTTCCTGGTAGTAATCCCACGCTTCCTCTACTGCTGCGACCGGGAGATCATAGGCTTCAGCAGTTTCTTTCAATGTCAAATTGTTCGATAACATGGTCCCCACAACGTCGCGGGCGCTGAGGCAGCCCCGATTCTTCAGATAGAGTTGCTTCTTCCGCTTGTCGAGGTGCGGGATTAAGTATTCGTAATTGACTTTCAGGTTCGCGGACATCTCCGTTTAGTGTAACAAGGCGTCGGGTTGGGCAACAAGGCTATCGCCAATCGCCCTCGATCACAAACGGAGCCCAATAAAACGGCCCGCTGTATTTCTTTCCCGAAATCAATCCGAGTTGGGCGGCTCGCATCGCAGCGGATGACGAACTAGCAGAACCAAGCAAGCGGCGATAGAAGTCTGTCATCAGCTCAGCCGTCGATTTATCTGCTACCGACCAAAGGCTCACACCGACGGTCGGCGCGCCGGCATACATGAACGCCCGCGTCAAACCGATCACGCCTTCGCCGCGCTTCTCTTTTCCCAATCCGGTTTCGCACGCGGAAAGCATCACCAGTGGTGCTCCCATTCGCAGGTTGAAAATCTCATCCGTGCGGAGAAAACCATCGTTGTCCTTGTTGCCCACGAGCGAAAGCACGACGCCGGTGAACTGCGGCCGTTCCGCATCCAGCAGACCATGCGTGGCGACGTGAATGACCCGATAGTTCGTTACATCGCGGCTCCGCAGATTGTCTTCACTGGCATTCAAATCGATCCAAACATCAGCCTGACTGCCGTTCGATTTCGCGATTTTCCCAATCTCTTCGGCCTCGACACGAGTGCCAACCAGTCTTGCGAGTCTCAATCCGCCCGCCGGTGTTGGTTCACCAGCCACGTCGTTAACCGCGCTCTCGAGTCCAAGTCCCAAACCGCGCGCCTCAGCGCTTGCCGGCGTTGCGCCCTTGCCTTTCACGCGCGAATCGTCGGAACTGAAAACCGGATCGGCGACCACCAACAGATTCTTTCCGGTCGGTTTGTTTCCGGATTGCCGAATGGCGGCCACGACTGAAGCCGAAGGGCTGTAAACAATTTCATTGCTCTTGATTAAATAACTTAGCGAGGCGTAGTCCGCGCCGTCGGTAGATTTCACCAAGGCTTCAAAGGGAATGTAATTCAATGCGCCATCTGCGACGATCAACAGACGTTTGTCTCCGATTGAATTGTTCGCCGGTTCAACTGCTGCCTTGTAAAGCGCGTTCGAAGCTGCCACAAAGGCGCCCAAATTTTCCGAAGGACCTTCGACCAATCCTAAGCCTCGCTGCGGTTCAGCAACCACGTCGATACCCACGATGCGCCGCTGTAATTTTGGCGGGATCAACTGCGCGCGAAAATCGGTAGCAAGCTTGTCCATATTTGCTCGCGGCGGCAACTTGAACAGCGAAACGCCCGACGGCGAGACCGCAAACGCATAGGAAGCGTCGTTTCCTAAACTGTATTCCACCAGCACGGTGGCATCATCAAGAACCTTCTGCTGCGTCTCGGAGAGTGTCAGCGGCTGCGCGCCGGTCAATGCGGCATAGCGCGGACTGCCCGCGCGAATCTGGTTTTCAATCTCGTCGAACTCGGTCTGTAGCTTGTCGAGTTCCTTTTCGAGATCGGCCGGCTTCTGCTTTTGATCGCCTGAAAGACTGATGCCGGTAAGCTGCTCAGCGATTTCCTGCTGTCGAGCGAGGTTGTCCTGCTTGCGCTTGAGCAAGTCAGCGGGAACGCCTTCAGTAATCTGCGCATTGACTTCGCCGAGCATGTCCAGCAGCGAGCGTGCGCGGCCTGCTTCCGTAATCTTGAAAGACTCAGCGACGTAATCAAGGGCTTTTCCACTCAGCGGATTACCGGCAGGCGAATTCAGCAAGGCCATCTCGGCGAAAGCGCTGGCGGCCTCGTCATAAACATCCTTCGTCGTCGCCAGGAACGTCGTGCGTGATTCGTCTGCGCGCAAACTCCCGGCCCGAATCGTTTCAATGGTCTTCAACGCATCGCGATACGCATTCAGCGCTTGCTCGCGCGGCTTCGCGGCGTCTTTTTCCTGCGCCGCTTGCAACCAGAGGCTGCGACCAAGGCCGCGCTGCGCCGGCCACATCAAATCGAGACGGCCATCTTTCTGGGCTCCGCTCGCAGCGTCGGTAAACATTTTGGCCGCATCTTTGTAGCGGCCTTGCCGGAGCGCCACGTCACCTAAACTAGTGCGTGCAGCCGCCCGAAATCGACGTGTCTGGCCAAGGTTCGCGACTACGGGCAACGCGCCGCTGCCGGCTTCGAGCGCGTTTTGAAAATGCTTGCGTGCAGTTTCCAGATCGTTGTTCGCGAAAGCGAGCCGGCCCAGGCCCAATTCGTATGTCATGTATACGATCGCAATCCGGTATTCATCCAACTCCTTCTTAGCTTCCAACAATCCGACCGCTGCGCTGGTAGGCGCTTCGACAGAGACACGCCCAGTGGACATAATGCCGGCGATTCCTCCCAAACCTCCGAATCGTCGCGTCGTCTTGGCGGCTGCGCTCTCCGGCTTTTTCACATTCATCATGAGATAGGCTGAGCCGGCCTCCGACAGATGGCCCAGGCGGTAATTCGCGTCGCCGATTTTCGCGAGCATCAGGTTTGCGTTAAAGCCATTGTCGGCGAGGCTGCCGGCAGTTTGGGTGGCGGCATTCGCCGTCGCACCAGCTCGGCTCGCAACGGTACTGGCCGCGGCCTGATCCGTTTGATCCTTGCCCCGCGCAACGACAAAAGACTCATAAGCTTTTCGATAATGATCGAGCGCGACTTTGTCCTGCCCCTGGATCATGTAGAGGTCGCCAAGCGCATCTTGCGCGGCAGCAATGCCACGGGCGTTGTTCGTTTGAGTGAATTGGTTGAGAGCAGCTTCGAGGTATCGAAGGGCCTGATCGGCATGACCCTGCTTGAGCAGAGAGCGGCCGCGGCTCAGCGCAGTGTTGGGATCGGTTTGAGGATCGAGAGCCGATCGTGAAAAGTTTGCGGAACTTGAAAAGCGCAGTGATGAGATGGCAACTACGGAGCAAAGAACTACTAATAGCAAGACTAACCTTTTCGAAACCATGATCTTTATTTCCTCGAGTTTCTTTCGGCTTTGCGCCTTGCCTCTTTCTGTTCTTTGCGACTTAGCGTGAAACCGGTTCGCGCAAAGCCGCAAAGAAAAGCTCGGGTCAGAAGCCCGGGCGTTAGCAAGGGCCCGTAGAGTGTTGAGGAGCCTTTCCTGACGGTCGGGCTTCTGACTCTACTTGTGAATCAAATCCAACATGGTCACAAGCACCGGCGCGGTGGTCAACGCGTTCATGCGAATCACTGACGGCTCGGGGGCGCTTTGATCTAATCCCAAACCACGCGTCGTAGCAACTTTTTCTTTCTCAGTTTGGGTTTGGCCAAACGTCTGGCTCGCTACCACTTTAACATCGGCTTTAGTTGCGTCCTGAACCTGCTTCCAAACATCGGGCGAGGGATGCCAGGGGCACTTGCCCTTATTAGTGGCGCAAAACGCAACCAGATCTTCCCCCGTGGGAATTGAAGTCAGAGGTTCGCGCGTAACGACGATGTACAGCCTTTCGGTTGCGGGGTTGTTGTCGAACACAAACCAGCGCAGATTCTCGTTTGATTCTTCGGCAGACGGGACCTCCATCGGCACGTGCGCTTCAATCCAGTTTTCGCCGCCATCGAGACGCGGATCGGGGTAAATCATTTCGGGCGCGCCGTCGCTTTCGGTATGAAAGACGTAAAGGTAACCATCGACGTTGGGCTCGAGCGCAATGCGCACGCGATCGCCGTTATGAAACTCGCGATCAGGTTCGACGCGCACGCTCCGGCCGTTGGCGCCGCGCATGAAGAGCGTGTACCCAAGCCCGATCGCCTGCAAGGGCACATTTACTGATGACGTATTTTTATTTCCCAAACTCTTCGTGTTCGCATTAATGGCCGTCTTGTTAGCGTTCGCTGCCGTCGTTGACGAGTTAGCATTCGTGTTTCGCGGCGGTCTATGTCGATGCGTTGGCGCGCTGGTGCTTGTAGTCTTTGGCCGGCTGCTCAAGAACGCGCCACGAACTTCGTCTGGCTCCTGAGCGCGAACCAGCAACATTCCGCACGCCAAACCCACGAGCGCAAGCAATGCAATGGAACTTCTCGACTTCATTAAGGCCTCCCTGGATCTAATTACTTGTGTTCTATGCGAACCTTAAAAACTACGGACGCGTTGCCTTCGGCATTTTGCGGAATCTTCACCGAGACAAACGGTGACGTGCCGGTTTTGATTGTCTCCGTGCCAAGCAGATTCGGTTTCGACTGGCTCAGAAAATCATTGAGCTGCTTCTGTTCATCTGATGACAGTTCGTGCAGGGCCGGATTGCTGAGAAAGTCCGGATGAGACAGGGCGACACCTGAAAAGATCACGGTGAACTCGTCTGTTCCCGGGGTCTGGTCGAGGTTGAGCCAGTTTTCAGTCTTGCCCGTGTCCGCTGGAAAGGCGAAATCCTGCCCGCTCTTGACCTCGTTGTTTTTCACACCGAACGCAGCGTCAGGTTTCCCTGTCAGAAACGTCGTGGGCGCATTCCTGTTGCCCGGACCGATTAGGTAGAGGTAACCATTCTCGCTCGGCGAAAAATGAAACTTGAATTTCTGCCCGGAGGCCATCGTCAACCGATCGCCGGCACGCACAGCATCGGATTTGTTCGGAGTGTCGACCTCCAGCCAGTAGCGACCAACTTCATGCCCACCTCCAGCCAAGTCGCCGCCATTCGGCCCATTCGATGAATCAGTTCGCGAAGAGTTGTTCGATGTCTTGCCATTGAGGAAGTGTATGACAGCGAAACCTCCGGCTCCGACCAGCAGCAGCAGAACAATTAGCGCTGCGCCGACGAACAGAAACGGTGAACGGCGACGTGGTGGCGCAACTACAGGAGCGGAGACAGGGGCTGATTGAATGGAACCCGCAGCCGAGTAGGGCACGGCAAAAGCCGGTTCCGCCTTTTCGCTCACGCCGGCGATTACAGTTGGCATCGTCGCCGCCTGACTCGGAATGTTAGCGCCGGAAACTATTTCGCTCTCTGGTTCAACCTCTGATTCGCCGACGATGGTGGCTGCCGTGCGCTGGGCCGAAGTCAGCCTGCCTTGTGATTCACCGCGTGAGGTCGGCGATGCTGCAATGGAAGCTCCAGTAGAAAGCCCGGCACTGAGCGAAGAAGTTGGGGCAATCCCTCCGGTCGCCAGTGCTTCTATCAATTCATCTTTCAATTCATTCGCCGTTGCCTGTCGTTCGCTTCGATCTTTGGCAATCGAGCGGGCAATGGCTTTACTAAAGCTTTCGGGAACACTGGCATCAACTTCATGCAACGGCTTTGGTGTGACGCTGACATGTTGTCGGCGCAACTCTGCCATCGTCACACCACTGAATGGCCGTTGACCCGAGATCAACTCGTAGAAAACGACGCCGAGACTGTAGATGTCCGCCCGCCCATCAATCTCTGAGTTGCCATCGTCCGGCAACTCGCCCCACTGTTCGGGCGACATGTAGTAAGGCGTGCCGAGCATTTGGCCGGCGATCGTTAGATTTGTATTTCCCGTCTTCTCGGCGCCGGCAACCTCGCGCAGTTTCGCGATTCCGAGATCGAGCAGCTTCACTACCGGCTCGCCGCCGGTGCTCGGTTTTCCGATCATGATGTTTTCGGGCTTGAGATCGCGGTGCACGACACCCATGTCATGCGCGGCATTGAGCACGCTCATGATTGGATCGAGCACGGCCACCGCGTCGGCGGGAGAAAACTTTCCGTGCTTTCTCAGCTCAGCGTCGAGTGTGTTGCCCTCGACGTATTCCATCACGAGATAGATCGTGCCGTCGCCGGAAGTGCGCAGATCGTAAACTGTAACCGCATTCGGGTGGCGAAAGCGGCGCGCCGCCTGGCCCTCGCGCTGGAAGCGGCGCAGCCATTCGGTATTGCCGCGCATCTCCGGCGGCAGGACTTTAATCGCGACGCGATCGCCGAGCAGAATGTGCCGCGCGCGATAGACCGCGCCCATCCCCCCTTTGCCCAGCACGCCTTCGATTTGATACTGGCCGTCGAGCACGCTGCCGATCAAGGAAGACGGATCTTCTTCCAGAACTTCACCGTCCTTCGGGCAAAAGCTCACCGTGTCATCGAATTTTTCGTTGCAGACCGAGCAGTACTTCATTGGTGAATTAGTTTACAACAAAAAACTCAATAAGGTGGATCAGAACTGATACTGATTATAATCAGGCCGCGCCTGGCACAAGCAATCAGGTTTTAGCTGATAGTCGGTGTATACTCCCTCAAACTCAAAGCGGAGGTACTCTCAGATGGCTTGGAACAAGTTATTGGTGGTTCTTCTTCTGTTGGTAATGATTGGCGCGTTGACCGTGGTCATTCTGGGTTCTTGGCCGCGCTCGGTCACTCCAAACTTCACTCCTGCAACCGGATTGTCTGCAGCAGACGCGGAACAGAGTTTGAAAGAAAAACTAGATAATTACAGCAAGCGAAGCGATGAGTTGCAAAAGATAACCTCGCTCTTGCTTGGGTTGTCTACCATCTACGCGATTGTGCTGGGCATTAGCGCGTACACTAGCGTTCAAATCAATCTTGACCAGGCGAAGAAGTCTGTTGATCGTGCCGACAGGTCCGCCGACAAACTGGAAACTATGACAGCGGCTTTTCAGGATTTGAAGAACGACCAGATCAAAACTCTTCAGGATCTCAAGTCGGTGGAACTCAAGTCGCTGCAGGAACTGAAGGAGAGCGAGACGAAAGCGCTACAGGAATTGAAGGATAGTGAAGCGAAAGCGCTGCAGGATCTAAAGGACATCGAGATAAAGAAATTGCAAACGGAAATCGACAGTTTTCAGGCGCGAATGACGTATGCAACTAGGATAGCGATTGCGACGATGGTCTCGAACTTTACACTCGAAGAAGGAATCAAGAGACTACAGGAAGAGTCTATCAGCGCTTTATTGGAATTGAGAAACGGAAACTATTCGGCGGATCCTTTTGTAAATCTGCGCCTGGCACGACTATACCGTGCCTTGCATCAATATGAACCTGCAGAGGATGTTTTGTCTACGTACATCGCGCGAAAAAGGCGCTCTGGAGAACCAGCCGATGTGGCGACGGTGACGGCTTATTTTAATCGAGCGTGCTACCGCAGTTTGCAGTGGCGAACGGCAAATGAAGTAGAAAGAGCAGTCTTGGCAGCCCGGATTACGCAAGATCTTAAGCGATGCTTTCGGTTGGACCCCGATACAAAAAAAGATGCGCTGAGGGACAAGGATTTCGACCATCTGCACAACCAGTCCTGGTTTCAGGAATTAGTGCCTGGTTAAGGAATTCCGATTGGTCGCTCGGTCATCATGCTTCAAATCATACTCCTCGGAGTCTTGATGTCAAGTTGTTAATGTGTAGATTCGCTCCGCATACTCCGCCACCATCCGGTCGCTGCTGAAAATCGGGACCAGCGTCTGAATTGAACGTTTCATCATGGCGACCCATTGACTCGGGAGTTCCGCTGTGTCGCGCGTGTAATAGCGAGGGACAATCTCTTCCGTGAGAACTCGATAGAGAGATTCGGCTTCGCGACGATCGGCTTCTTCTTCGGGCAACTCGCTAAGATCGCCGATCGCGAAGCCGTTGTCTCCGTCATAGCCTTCCAGCCACCAGCCATCGAGCACCGAAAAATTCAAACCGCCGTTGATGGCCACCTTCTGGCCGCTGGTACCTGACGCTTCCAGTGGCCGGCGCGGCATGTTCATCCAGACATCGACAGATTGCACTAACTGTCGCGCGACTTCCTGATCGTAGTCTTCGATAAACGCTATCCCATGGCGCACGGACGAGTCGCGTTGCCAGGTGATCAATCTTTGCAACACCGCCTTCGCGTTCTGATCCTGTGGATGGGCTTTGCCGGCGAAGACAAATTGAATCGGGCGCTCCGGATCGTTGATGAGCGTTGTCAGCCGCTCCGGATCGCTTAGCAATAAATCCCAGCGTTTGTAACCGGCCACTCGCCGCGCAAAACCGATCGTTAGAGCCGCCGGGTCAAACATAGTCCGCGCCGCTTCGATGAAATCTTCGCTCTCACCCCGCGCCAGCCGAGCGTCGAACGAATGATCACGAATGAACGCGACCAGCCGTTGTTTCAAGAGTGAATGTGCTTGCCACAACTCCTCGCCCGAAATTCTTTCGACTCCGTAAGCCCACACGCTCGCGTCTCTGGCCCTTTCGATCCAATCATCGCCGACGTGCTGTTCGTAAAGCCGGCGCATCACCGGAGCAACCCAGGTACCCGGATGCACGCCATTCGTGATCGAAGTGATTGGGACCTCATTCGGACTTCGGTTGGGCCACATCTTCTGCCATAACTCGCGCGACACTTCGCCATGCTTCCGACTGACGCCGTTAGTCGAATGGCACATCCGCAGCGCCAGTGGCGTTAACCCAAAGGCTTCCTCTGAGGAGCCATTCACGCGCCCCAGCGCCAGGAATTCTTCCCGCGACAAACCCAGCGCGGTTTCGTACCAGTTGCCAAAAGCTTTGTCGATTAGATCAGCGCTGAACTCGTCGTGTCCCGCGGCCACCGGAGTGTGCGTGGTGAACACGCACCGCTCACGCACCCGCTCTGAGGCTGCCGCAAAATCAAGTCCTTCGCTTTCGATCAATTCACGTGTTAATTCGAGGGTCAGAAATGCCGAATGGCCCTCGTTGAGATGAAATACGCTTGGTTGCAGACCCAACTTTCGCAGCAAGCGTGCGCCGCCAATTCCGAGCATCTTCTCCTGAACCAAACGAGTTTCGCGATCGCCGCCGTAGAGATGTCCGGTCACCAGACGATCGACCTCTTCATTTTCCGCAACGTCGGTGTCAAGCAGGTACAGTCTTATGCGCCCAACGTCCGCGAGCCACGCACGCGCGCGAACCAGACGGCCTCGCATTGATACTTCCACCAGCATTGGCCGGCCCGTTTCATCATCCACCGATTGAAGTGGCAATTCGTTGGCAAGAGCGGCCCGATACGTTTCCTCTTGCCAGCCCTCACGATTCAAGCGCTGCCGAAAGTAACCGAAGCGATAGAACAGCCCGACGGCAACCAGCGGCAGATTCAAATCACTCGCCGACTTCAAGTGGTCGCCAGCGAGAATTCCGAGGCCACCTGAATAAAGCGGCAAAGAGTTATGAACGCCAAACTCGGCGCAGAAATAAGCGACGGGATTTTCGCGAGTTATTCTTGCCGAGACGTTAAGCTTCGGCGACGGGCGCGTGTCACTCATATAGGTATCGAAGCGCTCCGTCAAACGACGCACTCGACCTGAGAAGGTCGGGTCGGCGGCCATCTGTGCGAGCCGAAGGTCGGAAACTTGCGCGAGTAGCGCCCGGGGGTTCTGTTCACATTGTTGCCACAGTCCCGGATCGAGATCGCGAAAGACCTCCGTGCCATCCGGCGCCCAACTCCACCAGAAATTCCAGGCCAGGCGTTCGAGTGGTTGCAGCGTCACCGTTAGATCGCGGTTTCGCATCGCTGTTTCTGGTTCGTTTTGTGTCTCAGTGGCCATTCGACGGATTCGTCAAATGAGATTTTCAGTTTTTAACTAAAGAACATAAAGAAGGCGGCGCCGCCGACAAAAAAAGAATGAGTGATTTAGCAGAATATTAATCGGTCGTCAATTCCATAAGGTGTCAGTAGCCCGACCGTAAGGGAGGGCGCGCTGACATTTAGGGCCTTCCCTTACGGTCGGCTACTGACAATCCTCACTCACTGAATTTCTGATGTTCCAGAAATATCTCCAAGTCTCGATCCTGAAAAAAGACCAGCCGCACTTCTTTCAATTGGCGATCGCTCGAAAGAAAACTCTCAATCGCTTTCGACGCCACCTCGGCTGCTTCCTCCTGCGGATAACCGTAAACACCGGTCGAGATCGCCGGAAAAGCAATCGAAGTCAAATTCTTTTCAACCGCCAGCGTCAGCGAATTGTGATAACAGTTGCCGAGCAGCTCGGCTTCCCTTCCCCGATGCTCTCCGTAAATTGGGCCGACAGTATGAATCACGTAAAGCGCGGGCAGTTTGCCTCCGGTCGTAATCACAGCCTCGCCCGTCGGCAAGCCTTCAGGAAAACGCGTGCGGCGAATCTCGCGACATTCTTCGAGAATCGCCGGCCCGCCCGCGCGATGAATTGCCCCGTCAACTCCACCGCCACCCAGTAGAGAAGAGTTTGCCGCATTAACGATTGCACCGACGTCTTGCGTAGTTATGTCGCCGACGACCACGCGAACACGGCCATCCAGGAAAGCTGGTCCGGGAACTTTGATCATTGCCAATTAACTGTCAAATCAACCGTCAGCAGCAGCAAGCTGGTTGAGCTTTGACGTCATCTATAGGTTCTCGCTATTCGAAAGCCCACATTGTCACGACGCAGTATCGGAAAAGCATTCCTGGTATCCCGATCCGCAGATCGCTGCGCTGACGCCTCGTAAGAAAAGGCGCCGCCGCGTCTTGAGCGGGCCTCCTTGTCTGAAACCAATAGAACCTCGTCCTCGCGGTCCTCGATGACAGCCTCTGCTGACGCGTCTTCCCGCATTCGGTCCTGGCACCACTCCCATACATTGCCGTAAATATCGAACAAACCAAAATCATTCGGCTTCAATTGACCAACTGGCCAGGTACGATGAGGATCGGTTGGATCAGCAGGATCAGTTTTCCGCTGCGGAGGATTCCTGGAATACCAGGCATACTCTTTCAGCATTTCGTCCGAAGTTCCATAGAAGCGAGCCGTCACCGAGCCGGCGCGAGCGGCGTATTCCCACTCAGCCTCCGTCGGGAGCCGATAACCGGTTTTGTGTAAATAGTCCTTCGGCATCTGCATCCCATCTCTGATCTGAGTGAATCCGGTTGGATAGACCCACTCGGACTCTGGAATCCCCTCTTGCCGGCTGAGCCAGTTGCAATACATTGCGGCTTCATACCAGGTTACTGCGATCTGAGGCCCATTCGGGTCGGGACTGAAAGTCTGAAGCACGCGCGCCATTCGCTCAGGGTTCTCAGCATACGTAAACCTGGCCTTGACTTCCCGGTTGGCATCAAGGAATCGCAGGAACTGCCCGGTGGTTACTTCCTTATTCGAAATCGCAAATGATCTCGATATGCGCGCGCGATGGAACGTTTCCCTGGGCGAGTCCGATGCTGGCACCCTTCCCGCTTCGTACTCTGGCGAGCCCATGACGAACTCGATGGGACCACGGACGGTGGCCATTGTTTGTCCTTCCTTCGTAACGTACCAAGCTCGCTGTTCCGCTGATCGTCCAGCCAGGTTTCGGTCAATCTCACTCAGTGCGACCGTTTGTTGCCAGTCGAGCTTGCGCGCGATCTCGCCTTGCCGCCCGTAACGCAACAACCAGTCTATTGCGCCATGTATTCCCGGATCAGGATCGTCACGATACCAGCGTAAAAGTCTTGAGATTAGAGGTCGCCTGAGGGACTCAGGTAATTGATCGCCAGTATATTCACCCAAACTCAAAATAAGGGCTCGTCGCACCGAGACATCTGTTTCTGTCTCCAATCGCCGGATGATACTGGCGGGATTCACCCGCAAACGAGCCAGGCCATGAATTACGTAGGTGCGTCGGCTGTCGTCAGAACTATGACCTAAGAGCGACCAGACGTGACCGTCTTGTCCCAGTTTCAGTAGCTCTATTGCTGCCTCAGCTTGTTGTTTGGCTAATGAGTCACGCGCAGCGGGTTGATTCTCAGGAGGCATCGGCAACTGAAGTTCGTGCTTGAGTTGTCTCACCTGAGCTTCGTCTGAAGGATTTTGTGCTCCCGTCTTAGTGAGAGTCATGCTGTCAAAGGCATAAAAAATCCCAAAGTTCAGCAAGGCTATTAATTGAAGGCGACGTATTAACAAGATCCTAATGAATCGCTCTTGATTAGGGTGAGTTTCTCGTCTTCGATTGCCGTGCTCAACTCCAAAGGTCACTCTTCCTTTGCCTCGACATTAACCTCATCAAACATGTCCTGTCGTCGCAGCGCTTCCGCAACGCCTTTGGCCTTGTGTTCAGTCAGAGGGTGTTCGGGATCGACGCTGGCGATTTCAAAAACACGTTCATCGATCTCGACAACGCCGAGCGAACCTAGCGTCACGCCTGGGGTCACTTGAATATCGTCCATGTTGTGAATCTTGAAGTGCCCGGTCTGCTCGACCCAATCTTCGATGAAGGGATCTCTTAGCGCGTGTTCAGCTTCGCCTTCCGTCAGGTAGGCGCCTTCGACGATCAGGCAGTACTCGCGGCCTTTGTTTTCACTCATGGTCGGGAAAGAATTTGCTGCATCGGGCAGACAGGGTGCCCGCGGTTTCGAGCGAAGAGGCGTTTGCGGTTTTAATGGCAGTCATGACAAAGGCCAGTGACGATCAGCATGACTGGCCTGACTTGTGACGGTTAACTTTACCATCTGATCAGCGATTAGCGCCAGAGTTTTTAGCATGGCCACACGGTGTATAGAGTACCGACTTTAGTCGGGCTTTTGATCCTTACAGAAAAGGCCCGACTAAAGTCGGTACTCTATACCCCGTCCAAACAAGGACGCCGCCAGAGTCCAATCTCCAGCGGCGTCTTGCCAGCATAAGTGCTCTCATCCTTACGAAGCAGTCGCATATTGTCGATTCAACTCTTCGCGCAACCGTTTGAAATAAGAATCGAACGTCACGAATCCGGTCGTCCCCTGAAAGAAGGCCCTGCCACCTGTATCATGCGACACACGATTCAGCGAACTCTGGCCATAGCTGGCCGCCAAATGACTGCGACTCGTTAAGCCGACAGACGGCGCGTAGAACGAATAGATCGCAACGTTGCGCCGGTTTGCTTCGCTGATGGTGCGATCGATGTCGAGCGTGTGGCCAGCGGTGGTCGCATCAAAGCCGCGCGACGTATCGAGCCCGTCGGAAACCAACAGCACAACGTTGTGGCCTTTCCAACTTGAATCGAATTTCTTCAGCGCTTCGATCACTTCGACGTAAGGGTCATACGGGGATGCCGAAGTACTGGCGATCGGAATGCGCAATGAACTCGCCGCGCGATTCAAATCGGTCGTGAACGGCTGGCGCACTTGCAAGCTTCCAGCAGTAATGTAACCGACCATCACGCGTGAACCCGCAGGCAGCGAGCGGATGAAGTCACGCGTTACTCCCAACTCGTTGCCGACGCTGGAGATCAGATCGTCCTGGATCAGAATTGCGATGTTAAGCGGCGTGCGCACTCGCAACGGCTCGCTGTCGTTCGTCCTGGCGTTCGCAAAGGAGGACGCGCCAAGACTCATCGTTATCAATATTGACGCGATTAGGAACGCAGAAACCTTTCTAAGCATATTTCACCTCAAAAACCCAGCGAGATTCCTCGCCTGTAGTCTGTTTCAATCCTTTTGTCTGGGTCGGTTTTTGGATGCTTTAAGACGTTGGAAGGTTGGCGGACCGCCGACATCTTGTAGCTGGAGCCAACGTCTTCTCGGCGGTTCG
This sequence comes from Acidobacteriota bacterium, assembly GCA_003222845.1. Taxonomy (GTDB): domain Bacteria; phylum Acidobacteriota; class Blastocatellia; order Pyrinomonadales; family Pyrinomonadaceae; genus UBA11740. Next base: position 14,332 of record QHXG01000230.1, read on the forward strand.
CTCAGTCGGTCTATTTGCTTTCGTGATAGTCCTCTTCGGTGTTGACGGCCCAGATGTTTGATTTGTCGGTACGTCCCTCGACGAGGTTGTCGACGGCGATCATGGCGGTGAGCATCGAATGATCCTGATTGTTATATTTGTGCATGCCATTACGTCCCAGCAGGAAGAGGTTCTCAAAGTGGTCCAGATATTCTCGCAATACGTCGAATCGATCGTATGTGCCAAAGTAAGCCGGGTAAGTTTTGGGCACTCGAATCACAGTCGCATCGAGCACCTCAGACTTCTCGATGATGTCGATCTGTTCTAATTCGTCCGCGGCAAGTTCGATCATGTCGCGGTCTGACTTGCTCCAGAGTGTATCCCCTTCGTTGCAGAAGTACTCGAGGCCGAGCCACACCTTCGAAGGATCAGCGACCAGATACGGGCTCCAGTTATTAAAGATCTGCAATCGCCCCAGGGCTACGTCTGGTTCCTGGATATAAATCCAGTTGTCTTTTATCAGCTTCTCGCCGGCCAGATTTGCGTCCTTGACTTTGATACTGTTTAGCAGCAGGCCTACGGTAATGAAGTCGCGATAAATCAAACCCTCGCTGATTTCAACTATGTCTTCGGGCGCGTGCGGCTCGAGCGCGCGCACGAGTTCTTTCACCGGCATCGTCGAAAAAAAGTAGTCGCCCGCAAAGTTGCTTCTCTCATGGTTCAAACTGTGCCGCGATTCAATCGCGCTGATCCTATTCGCCGTGGTGTGTATTCTGTCGACAGTCTGGTTGGTAATTATCTGGCCGCCAAGTTCGACGACCTGCCTGGCGACGCGCTCCCACATCTGCCCCGGACCATACTTGGGATAAAGGAACCGCTCAATCAGCGAAGTCTCGATCCCTTTCTGTTCGAGATCATTTGGTTTGGCCCTGAACAGATCTTTGATCATGTGCGAAATCGCCCGGCGAATTGACAAGCCTTTGACTCGCTGCGCTCCCCAGGCGGCGCTGATCTCACGGCACGGTACGCCCCAGACTTTCTCCGTATACGAACGAAAGAAGGTCTGATAAAGCTGCCAGCCAAAGCGATTGATGAAGAACTGTTCGAGATTTTTTTCGTCCCTGATCGGCGCAATGACGCTCGTCAAATAGCTGAGGCCGATGCGCAGGGTCTGGCCCAGTCCGATCTTCTTCAAGGTGTCAGTGCTCAGCGCGATTGGATAATCGAAGAATTTGCGCCTGAAGTAGATGCGTGACTTGCGCTTGCGCACCAGCATCACTTCTTCATCCCGGGACGGATCAGCACTGCGTCGATCTGGGGATCGCACTGTGCGCCGGCGCCCGTGATAAGCAATTTCGCGTACCACCTCAGATTCCGGCTGGCCTTCGGGTGGTCGCTCGAGGGGGAGCATTTCAAACCACCACTGCATGACGCGATCTGATTTGGAAAAGAATCGATGTCCGCCAATGTCCATCCGATTGCCCTTGTAGCGCACGGTGCGTGAGATGCCGCCCATGTATTCGCTTTGCTCCAGGATCACGGGTTGAATATCGGTACGTCGCAGAAGTTCGAGGGCGAGAGTTAATCCCGCGGGGCCGGCGCCGATGATGATTGCTTGTTTCTTGGTCATTAGAGATTAAGTCTGATCCAGCAGCGGGCGCTGCTGCTACTAAGGGTCACGGAGAAAATAGACATAAGCTCCAGTCTCGGCAATCTTTTGCCACCCGTCCATCTTATCGTTGCGCGGCGCTGGATAAGCAACCACCGCGCGCGCGCCAGCTTCCGAGAAATGTCGCAAGACTTGCTCCTTGACCGCGGGCTCAGCTTTCCAAAAAGCCATATTCCCCGACTCTCCAAGCGGCACCTCGGCGACCACACGCACATGAGCCAGGCGATACCACTGCGCGTACAAAGTGTCACCAATTGAGGCGACTTTTTCTCCACGCTGCACACCCAATTGATTCAAGCCATTCGCAATCTGCCATTGTGTGGGCTCTGGATAGGGCGTGCGGTAAATAAGATTTCGAGCCGTTTCAATCATCGGCATTGGCCGCACGGCTGAAAAAACGAAGAGGAACGCCAACCAAACAGCGAGGTTGTCAAACCACCTCAGCGATACCACCCGTCCCGCTCGCAAGCCAGAGAACAGGCAGAGCCATAACAAAACCACGAATGCTGCAAGGTATCTGGTCGACACGAAGACCATGGAATACATAAACAG
>QHXG01000231.1 GCA_003222845.1 Acidobacteriota bacterium
AGAATGTTGCCGCGTACTACCGCAACATCAAACTGGGACTAAACTTCTATACGCTCGACTATGATCGCTGTGTGCCCTTTCTCGTAATGCTCGTCGAGTCCCTTGCGGCTTAGCTCGATTCTTACACGAAGGCGTTTCGAATTAAGCAGGGAGAATTCATGAGTCTCAAAGATCAAATCATCAAAGACATGACTGCGTCCATGAAAGCCAAAGATGCGGCGCGCACTTCGACGCTGCGCATGTGCAAGGCGGCATTGCAGAACCGTGAAATTGAAAAGGGCGGATCGCTAGACGATGACGAATTGATGAAGTTGCTGCGCTCGCTGGTCAAGCAGCGGCGCGATTCGGTTGAGCAATATCAAAAGGGCGGCCGTCAGGATTTAGTCGAAAAGGAGCAAGCCGAAATCGCCGTCATCGAAAGTTATTTGCCGCCGGGAGCTTCTCAAGCAGAGATCGAGCAAGCTGTCAGCAAAGCAATCAATGAAACCGGCGCCACCTCGATGAAGGACATGGGCGCAGTGATGAAGGCTGCGATGACTCGTCTCGCGGGCAAGAACGCCGATGGCCGGATGGTGAGTGAAACAGTTAAGAGCAAGCTCGGCGGCTGAATCTCCAAATCTCCAAATTCACATTTTTCTGTCAAAACCAGAAAAGACCTTCCAAACTTACCTTTTCTATGGTAGAAAGTGACGACCAACCTTCGGGGGGCGTTTTGGCATTTACAGCTAGGTCCACCAGGTGGCTGGCTACGGATGCCAGACGCGGACGAAGCTCAACGATGCCGAACCCCCGGCCGAAAGAGTATCTCGCGGCGGACAGTCGTGAGAATTCGATTCCAGTTCTGTTGTTTGAACCAACGCCCGACCACTTCGTCGTGCAAATCGTCAGTTTTCAAATTCTCCAGAGGAGGATCGGATGAGAAAACCCTTTTGCCGCTTGATGCTTATGCTGCTGGCCTGCTGCCTGCTTGCCGCACCTTGTCTCGGGAATGGCGCCACGGAAATCCTTAAGCGACAGGAACGCAGCACCATCTCGCTGGAACTTGAGTTCTCCAAGAAGAACCCAAACGCTCTGCAACGCGTGATCTCTTTTCTTAACTGGGGGCCGAACGGATATGCCACCGGCTTTTTGGTTGGCGGGCGGCTGGTGATGACCGCTTATCACGTGGTCTCCGGCAACCTGGATGATTCGAAGAAGCTGGCACTCGGGTTCGGACGTGACGATGAGTTGGAGGCCAAGGTCTACGTCGGCGGCTGTCAGGCAAAAGTGCTGAAGATAGATCCGGAAGCCGACTTGGCATTACTGGAAGTGTGCGCCGCGCCCAAACAATCCGTCGCGCCGGCTTTTCAAACGACGCTCACCAAAGATGAGAAGCTGATGTTGATTGCCCGGCCGCATGGCGATCGCATTGTGAGTCACGGCACATTTTATGGGTCATACGCGTTCAAGGGCATCGAATACTGGTCGGCGAAGATAGCCGCTCGCGACGGGTTTTCCGGGAGCCCGGTCTATAATGAAGAGGGCCAACTCGTAGGCGTATTCAGTGGTTATGATTGGTCACAGAAACTCGCCGTAGTAAGCCCAGGGATTAGAGCGCAGAAGCTGATCGAAGAGTTCGCTTCGAACGCCAAGCCTTAAGCGTACGAGTGTTCAGAGTACCAACTTTAGTAGGGCTTTTTCATCGCGCTAGCCGCGAATACAAGCCCGACTAAAGTCGGTACTCTGAACACCGTCAGCTTACGAACCTCGCATTTGACCCTCGCTTGCTTCCACTCGATCCTTCCCGTATAATCCAAAGCTTGCTCGGATCTCGGATGCGTTGTCCGGTGGGTTTTCGCCCACTTTTTCTTTTGGGCGAAAGGCAGTACAGAGTTCACTCTGTGAGCCTGAATTAGGAGATCCACGACACAGACCAAGGTCTGTGCCACTACGATGGAGTCAGGGTCAGTTGCAGAGCGGATACGCGAATTTGCCGAGCAGGTCGCCATCGACCACGGGGTAGAATTGGTTCACGTCGAACTAACCGGACCCGAAGGCCACCCGACAGTGCGCGTGTTCATTGATAAGCCCGGCGGTGTCACACACGAAGATTGCTCGGACGTGAGCAACCATCTCGGCACGGTGCTCGACGTGGAAGATTTCATCCATTTCGCGTACACGCTGGAGGTTTCGTCGCCCGGGCTCGAACGCGGGCTTTACCAGCGGGCCGATTACGAGCGATTCGCGGGCAGAGACGCAAAGATTAAGGCGCGCTCGCCGGTGAATGGCCAGCGAAACTTTCGCGGGCGCATCGTGGGAGTCGACAATAGCAACGTGATCCTTGAGGATCGAACCAGCGGCCGCGTGCTGATTCCGATCGACGGGATCGCTAAGGCGCATCTCGAGGTTGATATCGAGAGCGAATTTCGCCAGGGGCGCGAACGCGAAGACACCGATCGCTATTTGACCAAGGCCAATCGATACTTGCGTTGACGATGGGACAAAAGGTTCACCGAGACTGATTTAAACAGAAGCAGAACTGAATGAGCACGAGCATTGCGCAAAACATTGAAGCCCTTTGCCAGGAACAAGGCATCGATCGCGATTTGGTAATTGAAGCGATCAAGGAAGCCGTACGCGCTGCCGCCAAGAAGCAGTTCAAAGGTGGTGAGGACATCCAGGTGGATTGGAGTTCGGATACCGGGCTGGAAATCTCGGCTTCGAAGGTGGTGGTTGACGAAGTCGCCGATCCATTCACCGAGCTGTCAATCGACGAAGCGCGGGAACTCGGCGGCGAGGAAGTGGAAATCGGAGACGCTCTGTTGTTGCCATTACCGATGGAAGAATTGGGTCGCATCGCGGCGCAAACCGGCGGTCCGCAATAATGTTTATGAGCAATACATTGATCGTGTCGGGGAGCTGGTCAACGGTTTCGTAAAGCGTTTCGAGCGCGGCAACATGATCGTCGATCTGGGAAATCTGGAAGCGATTCTGCCGCGATCGCAGCAGTCGCGTGGTGAGCAATGGAATCAGGGCGAGCGTATTCGCGTCGTCATCACCAATGTTTCGAAAGAATCAAAAGGGCCGCAGATCGAAGTTTCGCGCACCTCGCCTGAATTGCTCGAGCGCCTCTTCGAGATGGAAGTGCCGGAGATTTACGACGGTACCGTCGTGATCAAGTCCTGCGTCCGCGAGCCGGGCGAACGCGCAAAAATTGCCGTGGTTTCTAACGAGCGCGATGTCGATCCGGTCGGCGCCTGCGTTGGTATGAAAGGCTCGCGCGTTCAGGCAATCATTCGCGAGCTGCGAGGCGAGAAGATCGATATCATCGAATGGTCGGAAGAGCCTTCGGTGTTTGCGGCGAACTCGTTGTCGCCGGCAAAGGTCAATCAGGTACGCATCACCGATATCGAGAACCGGCAGATGGAAGTCATCGTCAACGAAGATCAGCTTAGTCTGGCGATTGGCAAGCGCGGCCAGAACGTGCGCCTGGCTACTAAGTTGGTGGGCTGGAACATCGATATTCGCAGTGAAGAAGAGATTAAGCGCGAAGTCCACGAACAGATGAGCGCGATGATTGCATCCGGCGAACCGGTACCTTTGTCTGCGACTCAAGTGGTTACTGCGCAGCAGGCGGAAGCTCTGGTTGACCATGGGGTCGCCGACATCGACGCCCTGGCCCATACTACGGTTGACGATCTGGTTGAATTTCTCGACGTGAGTCTGGACGAGGCTGAGACCATTCTGAAAGAAGCTCGTTCGGTGGTCGAGTTGCGGGACCAGAGTTTGGCCGCATCCGAAGCTGAAGTTCCGGTGGCTGAAACGGTCGAGGCGCAGCATGCGGTTTCAGCCGAGTTTGACGAAGAAGCCACCGGCGAAGTTGAGCCTAACGATGACATGACTGCGCCCGGTTATGACGAAGCGGTCGAACAGGGCGTGCCATATTCGGCTGATCCCAATCATCGCGCACAGGACTCTGCTGAGCCCGTGGCCTTGACCGAAGCAGATCCATTTACGGTCGATGAACTGGTTTTGCAGGACGCCGGCCGCGATCTTCGTCCAGATGTCGTGACGCCCGCGCCGGATATTACTTCGACCGCCTTAGCTGATCTTGAAGCCGCGAGCGAAGAAGAAACCGCAACCGCGTTCGAAGCTGAAGCGGACACGATTGAAACTGAAATTCCTCTCGAATCGTCACCGAAGGAAGTGGCCGCGACGAACGAGAGCCCGCAGGACGAGAAGCAATGAGATGCTTCTGATACGGCGGCCAAATGATTCGAGCGTACGCGCAACGGCGCGTGCGCCTGCTCGTCTCCAACGCCTACGATAGCGAGGCGCTCCTGAAGCGCTCTCCTTGAAGGTGGCGGAGAATCGAAGCAGCCACTTTTTCAGAAAGCAAGGAGCGCATGGGAGCAGTTACCTCGAAAGTTAGACTCTACGATCTTGCCAAAGAGCTGAAGATCGACACTAAGCGCCTGATCGAAGACGTGCGGCGTGAAGGTGTGGATGTCAGCGTCCCCTCGAATTCAATCTCGAAAGAACTGGCGGAAAGAATTCGCGAAAAGTATTTTCCAAAGAAGGACGTCACCCTTAAACGCGCCGTCAAAGTCGTCAAGAAAGCCGCGCGACCCGTGGTTGAAGAAGCTCCTCCTCCGGTCGAAGAAGAGGTAGCCGAAGCGATAGTAACACCAGAGGTCGAACCGATAGTAATTCAAGAGCCCGAGCCTATTCCTCCGGCGCCGTCACAGGTCGTTCGCCGGCTAGCGCCCGCTGTGCGCGCAGAAAAACCAGCGCCACCGACTCCGACGATTTCGCAGCCTGAGCCTCCGCAAACGGCAGCGCCGGCTGCAACTGCGGCGAGTGAGCCTGCTGTAGCGACGCGAGTTGAACCAGTTGCTGCTCCGTCTCGGCAAGTGCGCGTGTTGCGTCCAACCGCCGCCGCCATCAACGCCGGTATTCGACCAGGAGAACGCCTGCCTGAGCCACCTCCAGGGACGCCATCAACGCGCGTGCGCGAGCGAGCTGGCCGCTCTCGAGTTGAATACGCGGGCACGCCGGGTGAAACGGCGACACCGCAGACGACTTACATTCCACCTCCAGATGCCGGCCGACGAAAATCGCGCCGCGGCTCAACCCGCAACGCCAAACGTGCTGAAGGCAAGGGCAGCAAATTCGATCGCGAATTCATACCGCCGCCGCCGGTGCTAACGCTGGAACAACGCATCGCGGGACGGCTCGAGACGCCGGCAACTTCGGGCGAGTTGAAGGCGGTGCGCATAGTCGAGGGTTCGACCGTCAAGGAGTTCGCCGAAAAGCTTGGCATCAAGCCGAAGGACATCGTGGCGCTGCTACTCCAGCGAGGCGTATTCGCAACTATCAATCAAGCTCTCAATGACGAAGTGGCGGCCGAACTCGGAAAGAGGTTCGGTTATGACGTGAGCTTCGTGCCCTTTGAAGAAATGGTGGCTGAAGAAGAGTTCGAAGAACTGATCGCCGCCGATGTCGACGATGTCGAAGTGCCCCGCGCGCCCGTGGTCACGGTGATGGGCCACGTCGATCACGGCAAGACTTCTTTGCTCGATGCGATTCGCACCACCAACGTCGTTGCCGGCGAGGCCGGTGGCATTACCCAACACATTGGCGCCTACAGCGTCGAAGTCCCCAACCCCGACAACCACGATGAAAAGCGTCGCGTAGTGTTTCTCGACACGCCGGGCCACGAAGCGTTTACGTTGATGCGGGCCCGCGGCGCGAAGGCAACCGACGTGGTGGTGCTGGTTGTCGCCGCTGATGACGGCGTGATGCCGCAGACTATCGAGGCGATCGAACACGCTCGCGCCGCAGGCGTTCCGATCGTGGTGGCCATCAATAAGATCGACAAGCCCGATGCCAATCCGAATCGAGTGCGACAGGAACTCACGCAGCAGGGTCTTAATGCGGTCGAGTGGGGCGGCGACACCGAAATGGTCGACGTTTCCGCGAAGAAGCGCGAGAACCTGGAGACGTTGCTCGAAACGATCCTGCTGACTTCGGATATCCTGAATCTGAAAGCGAGCACCACGCGTTTGGCTTCGGGCGTAGTGCTGGAAGCGAAACTCGATCGCGGCCGCGGCGCTGTCGCTACCGCTTTGGTTCAGCAAGGCACTTTACGCATCGGCGATCCGTTCATCGTCGGCCAAATCTTCGGTAAGGTGCGCGCAATGTTCAATGATCGCGGCGAACAGGTTACCGATGCAGGGCCGGCAACGCCCGTCGAAGTGCTGGGGTTGCAAGGTGTACCGCAGGCTGGCGAGACTTTCCAAGTGGTCGCTGACGTTACCCGCGCGCAGCAGATCTCGCATCATCGCCAGTCCGTCGAGCGACAGCGCACGTTGGTCAAGACCACCAAACGCGGAATCGAAGCCCTCGGGGAAACCGAGGTCAAAGAACTATTGGTGATTATCAAGGCCGACGTCCAGGGCTCAGTAGAGGTCCTGAAATCAACTCTGCAGAAAATGTCGAGCGAGCGCGTGAAAGTCAAAGTCATCCGTTCGGGCGTGGGCGCGATCACCGAGTCGGACGTGCTCCTGGCATCGGCGACACAGGCCAGCGCGTCGTCGAGCGCGGTGGTAATCATCGGCTTCAATGTGCGGCCTGAATCACGCGCCGGCGATCTTTCGAAACAGGAGAACGTGGACATCCGGCTGCACTCGATCATCTACAAGGTCGAAGAAGAGATTAAGGCCGCCATGATCGGCATGCTCGAGAAAATCGAGAAAGAAAAGATTCTCGGCAAAGCCGATGTGCGCGAAACCTTCCGAGTCCCAAGAGTGGGCGTGGTCGCCGGCTGCATGGTCGTCGACGGAATAATGAAACGCAATGCGCGCGCCCGCTTAATCCGCGACGGCGTGGTGACTTGGGAAGGCAACATCGCATCCTTGCGTCGCTTTAAGGAAGACGCTTCGGAAGTTCGCGAAGGCTTCGAGTGCGGCATCGGTCTGGAGAACTTCAACGATATTAAAGTCGCGGATCAGATCGAGTGTTACGTGATCGAAAAAGTCGCGGCGACAGAATTATAGGAGGCAGACCGCAGGAGCCAGGAGGCAGGATTTTTCCTTTCCTGCATCCCGCCGACTGCCTCCTGCCGACTAATTCATGCATCGGCCAGAGCGCATTGCTGAGACGCTGCGCGAAGAGATTGCGCAGATTGTGGGCTATGAATTAGAGGACCCGCAACTGGCGATGATCACCGTGACTGAGGTGCGAGTCGCAGACGATCTGCGTGATGCCAGCGTCTACGTCACCGTCGAGGGAGACGAGCGGGAACACGAGCTGGCTTTGCGCGCGTTGCGTCACGCCGCGCCTTACGTGCGGCGGCAACTTGGCTTCGCGCTCAATTTGCGGCATACTCCCGCGCTTCACTTCGTCCGCGACACGGTCGAAGAAGAAGCTGAGCGCGTCGATGCGCTGTTGGAAAAGATTGGGAAGGAAGGGTAAATAGTAAATGGTGAATGGTAAATGGTGATCAAAGCTTCGCGACCGTCCATTTACCATTCACTATTCACCATTTACCAGCATCATGCTTAGCCAGGTAGTTGAACTCGTTGAAAAAAAGGATCGCTTTGCGATTACCTCTCACGTCAGGCCGGACGGTGACAGCCTCGGCTCCTCGCTCGGTCTCTACTGGTTGCTGCGCGCGCTCGACAAAGAGGTCGAAGTCACCATGCGCGACATGGCGCCGCATGCTTATCAACAACTTCCCGGCGCCGACGCAATTCGCGTAACCCCCGCAGTCGATCGCCCTTACGATGCCGTTTTCGTCATTGAATGCTCCGACATAGATCGGCCCGGCTTGATCGATCTCGAAAAACAATTCGTCGTCAACATCGATCACCATTCGACCACCGCGCTGTTTGGGGCCATCAACTGGATCGATTCAACCGCTTCGGCCGTGGGCGAGATGATCTACAATCTCTGCAAAGCTACCGGCGTGCGCGTAACCAAAGAGATCGCCGAATGCGTCTACACCGCGCTGCTCACCGACACCGGATCGTTTCATTACTCGAATACAACCGAGCGAACTTTCAAGATAGCTTCTGAACTCGTGCGCACCGGCGTCAAACCCGCCAAGACCGCGGAAGCGATCTTCGGCAGTTATCAATGGCCCAAGATTGAATTGTTAAGCCTGGTCCTGGCGACGGCGAAGCGTGACGAGACGGGCCATATCGCCTGGATGGAACAGACGCTGGAGATGCAGGAACAGACGCGTGCTTCTGAAGAAGATGCCGACGGATTCGTTAACTATCCGCTGTCGGTCGCAGAAATCGAAGCGACGGCCCTTTTCAAAGAGTGTTCGCCCGGCGTCTATCGCACCAGTTTGCGCTCTAAAGGCGATGTAAACGTCGCCAAGGTTGCCGAGCAGTTCGGCGGCGGTGGACATCGCAATGCTGCGGGCTGCACTTTGAAAGGCAACCTCGAGAGCGTTGAGCGGCAACTTGTGCCGTTGCTGCAAGACGCGATCAAGCGCGCGAATGGATTGAGAGACATTACCGAAGACGCACTGAAGTAGGTCGGCTTGTCAGTTGGCCTTTGGTTTTTGGTCTTCGGCCTTTGGTTGTGGGAATTCGGAGTTCCACCCTCACTAACTCAAAGACCAAAGACCAAAGACCAAAGACCAATGCCCAAAGAAAAGAAATACAAATGGCGCCGCGAGGATTATCAGGAGCAGACGCGCGGCCTGCTCATCGTTCACACCGGCAACGGCAAAGGCAAGACGACGTGCGCTCTCGGCCTGATGATGCGCGCTGCCGGCCAGGGCCTGCGCTGCTGCATGATCCAATTCATGAAGTCGCGCAACGATCGCTACGGCGAGCACGTATCAGCGGAAAAGCTCGGAATCGAAGTCCACACCATGGGCGACGGCTTCACCTGGGACACAAAGAATCCTGAACAGGATCGTCAGACCGCGCGCAACACCTGGAACCTTTGCACCGAAAAACTTCGCTCTGGAGATTACGATCTGCTCGTCTTCGATGAGCTAGTTTACGTTTTGAGCTATGACATGTTGCCGGTCGCAGAAGTCCTGGAAGAAATCCGCGCCGCGCGCGATCGCCAACCTTCCCTTCACCTCGTCGTCACTGGACGCGATGCACCAAAAGAATTGATCGAAGCTGCCGACCTCATTACGGAAATGACGGAGGTGAAGCATCCGTTTCAAGCCGGGATTAGAGCGCAAAGAGGCATTGAGTTTTAACTAAGTGTCGCCGTGCAGTACGACTTCGACCCGCGCGAATAACCTACTCAAATAGAAGTAACTTATGTTAGTCTGCGTGGACTCTTGGAGAGGAGATTCCGTAATGTCTAATTCAATCAGCCTGCCATTGCCCGCAGACTCGCACATAATGATCACGGGCTTTACCAACACTGGAGGGTGGGGAGAACAGATCACAATCCAACCGCCCGGCGGCAATAAGCTGACCTGGTCGAGCACCGGGCCGGCGAATAACAAAGTAGTCGGACAAACCTCCATCGGTCCATTTCCGCAGCAGGGTTCGCAGCTTACGGTTGCAATGGCCTTCGATAGCGGTCGCGGATTTCAGCCGTCTGCAGTGCTGGCGGATTCCTTTAATATTCCGGGAATGTCTGGCTATGTTGTCGGCGGGCAAGATGGCGGTGGGCGGCCAAAAGGTCCTGCCTATTGGAACACGCTCGTATTGATCTACTGGGCCGCCGGTTATTGATCCATTGTTGGCTGTGGCTGGATGGTGCAAGCTTCGTTGGCGAAGCGAAGGGCGGAGGTGCGCTGATTTCCTCCTCGCGCTTTCGAGAGCGCGGAGAGACAGTTAATGCGAATGGCCTTTGTCTTCGGCTGCCATCACAATGATGTAAGCGGTACGCGCTCCGCCCGAATACCCTGCATAAACAAGCGGCAAAGAAGGATGTTTCTTGTATGCATCCATATTGATTCCAATATCTGCATTGGTAACGCCGGGCGCATAAATCATGTAGTGAGGCGGAAATAGAGTCTTACTGATTGCCATTGACTTTCGATCATATTGCACATCGCCTCTGAGCATATAGGCAATCCCCGTCTTTCTAGGACTTAAGAAACGGCCTTCGCTAAATCCTCGGTCAACATCCTGCTTAATTTCGTCCGCCGTCTTTCCCTGCGCCAGCATTTCACCAACGCGAAGCATCACCGGGAGTATCGTGGCGCTCCCCTCAGCGTCCCAACAAGTGGGCTTGAGATCGTTATCTCCGATTTGATTACCATCGCGATTGACCATGCAAGTAAATCCGTTCTTGCCGCTGCGAATCTTTTCATAACCCTTCTTCCCAAAAACGTAAACTGTTGCGTCAAGCCTTAAGTGCTCGGGACCTGCGCTCAGAGCGAGTTCAATCTCCTGTGGTTGGGGCAGAAAGATGAGCGTCATTGCCTGTGGGCCATCAGATGCAGAGGTTTCGGTTAAACTCGGGGAAAGCGGCTTGCGGGCAGAGGAATTTTCATTAGGACGCGTGTCAGCGCCTAATGCGATTAACGCAACTGTTAGAAGAAGAATTACGGATTGTACAAATCTCATATGTTCCTCCATTCGATTAGAGATCGAGCTGCGGCGTTGTTAACCAATCGAGAAAAATAGCGGTCTTGTGTTCACAAGATCGATTGAACAACCTTCTCGCGCTGCTGCTCGAAACGCCTTCCAGCCCGGATCCACGCCAACGAATAAAGGATGCCACACAGCAGTAAGATAAGAAGGTTCACCCATATCGCCTGGTCGGCCCTCAACTTGAATACATACAGAGTAAGTACGCCCGGCAGGCTGGCAAACATTAAACCAGCGATTAATTCAGGAAGCGACCCGCCTGGTGGAGCAAAGCGGAAGAACTGCATCTTCGTCGGTAGAGTGATGGACATCCAATTGCCCCAAGCCAGATAAGCGGCTGCCAACGACGCCGCTTCAACTAGTCCGAAAGTTCCAACCGATAGTCCGAGCCGCCAACCTGCCAGCACGATGATGGGACACACTTGAACGCTCGCGATAATTACGAACGCCAGGTTCTTGCCCCGCATGATCGTCGCGCCGCTCACGGGCAGGAGGCCATAGCGATCCAGTCCGGAACGCTTATCGAGACCAAACGAATTGAAGGCCAGCGGCGCATTGGGGATGAAAACGATGATGATAAGGATCCACGCCACCGCAGCCGATGGAGCACTGGAACTTACAAGGTAAAGGCAACCCAGCACCGCCGCCAACAGACCGAAGTACGGATCAAGCAGCCGGCGAAAATATCTGACATCTTTAACCGCTAAACCTCCTGCCGTTCCCGGCAATCGGAAAAGTATCGAGTCCATTCTTCTCCTTGACCTAGCCCTCGGCTCATTCACCAAAGTTTGCCAAAACGACCACCAGGCCGCAGTAATAGTTAGAACGTTGAGCATCACGAGCGCGCCCGTCGCCAACGTTGGATTCTTTCCCACTGCAGCGCGAGTCGCCAGGTTGGTTGGCAAAACCTGGGACCATTGCCAAAAGCCGCCGCCATCCTTGCCGCTGAGCACATAAACAGCAGTTGCGCATAACAGCACGAGAACTGCAAACAGCATCCGTCTCCAGCTCGCGATGGTAAGTAAGTGAGCAATGGCTAGACCTGTTGAGCACGACATCAGGATAAACAATAGAGCCGCAGCCAGAGCTAACCAGGGTCTGGGAGCGTGGGCCAGCGGATAACAGATCGCCAAAGATCCCGCAACGATCATCCATGAGTATGGCGTGATGAATAGCGAGACAATCCTGATCCCAAACAAGTCACGGACTGATAACGGCAGGTGCCGTAAGCGAAAAAAAGAGACGTCGGCGCGCGGGATGCTTATTGGAAGGATTAGCCAAGCCAGGAAGATCCCGGCTAACAGCGATTGGACGAGCGTGGTGTCTCCCCGAGCAATCTGGATGTTGGCTGAGCCTAAAAGCCGAAGATACTTGAAAAGGATCAAGACAGTTATTATCAGCGTGATACCCTGATGACCGACGGTGAGGTCTCTGGCGCGTGAGAACCGCCGCCAGTAAACGCGCCATTGACATCGGACAATACTCGCTAACCGATCCATTCCAGTTCCTCGGCTGTCTCTCTCACCACATGTTTGAAGAAGAGATCTTCCAGGGTGTCTCCTGATAGAAGAGTTTCTTCCATTGTCTGGCTGCACACGATCTCTCCGCCAACGATGATCGCGAAACTCTGCACAAGTCGCTCAACCACTTCCAGGATGTGCGACGTCAGGAACACAGTAATTCCCTTGCCAACCATGACGAGTAGCAAGTCTTTGATTTTGCGCGCCGACACCGGGTCGATACCCTCGAATGGTTCGTCCAAAAACAAAATTTCCGGATTGTGAAGCAGAGCCAAAGCCAGCGAGCATTTCTTCCTCATTCCCGAAGAAGCTTCCTCGACGTAGGTATGGCGGGCTTGCCAGAGATCAAGATAAACGAGAAGTTGCTCGGCCCGACTCGCCGTCTCTTTACGGCTCAATTCGTAGACAGGGCCAATCATTAACAAATGTTCCCAGATTGTCAGCGACTCAAAGAGCGCGAGTTCCTCAGGCAACACACCGATTCTCTTTTTGACTTCGAGAGGCGAGTTGACGACGGAGCGTCCGCTAATGAAGACTTCGCCGCTGGTCGGCCGCAACATTCCGGTTAGCATCTTGACGGTAGTGGATTTGCCGGAACCGTTGGGTCCCAGAAAACCAAACAGTGTTCCTTTCGGAATTCGCAGCTCGAGATCGCGCACAGCAACCAGATCGCCAAACGTCTTGGATAGTTTGTGGGTCTCGATCTCAAGCATAGCCAGTCCACTGCGAATCTTAAGGGCAGCCTATCGAATACTACGGCGCCTATGCGCGAATGTTACGACTCTGCCGAATGCATGGTTTTCAATGTGCGCCGGAACCCAATGCCAGTGTTGTCCCACGACACAAGCCTTGGTCATCTCGCTGGGGCGATTACATCTAATTCTCGAAGCAAATAATCAGGTTTAGAAAGTCGCCTATTCGCGTTGCGGTACAACGAATCGTTCGGAGATGCGATGGGTATCAGCGATAGGCTTCCTATGATCCCCTGGAGCCTCAAGTCTGTGCCCGTCAAATAAGAATCCGCCGTTGGTCTCCAGTAGTTCTCCGACGAGAGCGATTACCTTTTCACTTTCACCGTGGCTGAATAGCTCATCAAAGGAATTACAGAAGCGCAAACATAAATCGGCGTCAGCCCGCTTCAGGATTCGGGGAATTGCTTTGCCTTTCGCGGACCAACGATGGTTCGACCGAAAATAATAATCCGCCAACGCCTCGTACAGCTCCGCGCCTGAGGCAAGAAGCTCTTCTCTCGAACGGGGCTGTCGCATCATCGACCATACTCGTCAGGTTGTAACGCAACTTCAGAACTTCTTTATCGCTCAATTCCGGCGGGCTCGAGCCCCCGCCCGGCAGAAAATGCTTTTGCCCCGAACTTACCATCGCGACCCTTGCGTTACGAATGACTACTACGTAGGCCGGCCGCCTTTTACAGTACTGAACATTCGGATCTGGAGCGCCGAAGATTAGCCTTTCAATCACGGTCATGTTTCCACCCACTCAAACTGCGGCAACTGATTACCCCGCATAGAATGCTGTTTGGGTACCTGGAAATCACTCATTATCGCGGCATCGCATAATAACTTCGGCGGCCTTGCACGAGGTATTCCGGATGGCCTCGAACCTCGACTCGGACTCTTCTCAGCGCTCCATCCATGACCTTGTTAGCCGGATAATAACCGATCATGTAGCGGCGGTTGATATCTGCGAGGATGCGCCCATAGACCTCATTTGCCTGCCCCGGCGTTTCCAGAAATGACGTCCACCCGCCCGTTAATTCAGCAACCCGAGCGACGGCGGCTTGCCCTTGCACGAACGTATCGATAGCACGTTTGGTGCCTTTCTCTCGCAACTCTTCCAGCCCGGGTAGTGAGACATGCACTGTTCGGTTACTGGTTGCTTCAGGAGGAAGCCGTTTGGCGCCGTACCACATATCTTTGGTCTTAGATTGCGCCGCCCTTTGCTTTTCTAACATGCGACGCGCACGTGCTACGGTTTCTTCCTCTGAGAATCCGATCAGCTTGTCATTCGGCACAACTGTATAGATTTTAGCTCGCGAGTTTTCCACCTCAGAATAAACATCATTCATGTCATAGGCATAAGTTGGGGATTGTTCGCCTGCGATCGGCGGCCACTTGCTCAGTCTTCCCACTTCATCTCCGTCCGTCTGAAAAATTATTATCGGCCTCTTTCTCTTCACATCAATCAATTCCCTGAGAGTTGCAACCAGGGCGCTGAATTGCATGCTGCGAGTGTGATAGCCTTCCAACGTCCATCTCTCGAGTGAGTTCAACGTCTTCTTGAGTTTCTTCTTATCTTTGGTGAAGCCAATTGCCAACTCGATATCATCGGTGACGACCGCCATCTCATCAGTGGGCGCAAGCTGGTCGACCAGTTTCTTCGCCGCTTCAACGCTGTGCTCAATGTAAGCTAATTCGCTATCGCTCCTGTCAAAGATCAGCACTATTGAGCGGGGCAGCCGTTGAGCGTCATCGCCGAGAGCGAAGAACGATATTTCCTGAGGGCGGTCGTCTTCGGTAATGATTAAGTCATCCTTTCTTAGTCCGGTAATCGGTTTTCCGCTCGCATCCGTAACCAAAACATCCAAGAGGACCAGTGATGTGTCCACCCTGATAATTTCTTCTGATAACTCATTTTTCGCATCCTTATTTGGCCCATTTGTTGTGGTCACCTTTGGTCTCTTGAGGCTGGAACCGAAAGCCGGGGGTTTTTTAGTATCAGTTTGTGCCCAACATTGAACGAGTGAGGCGACATAAATAACACCGATAACCAAGATTGTAAGCGGTGACGTAAAAGCTGGCTTGTGTTTCATATGAGTTTCATAAAGTGAAGACGGTCTAACGTCAGAGTCGAGCGGGCGAGGCGTTTACATTCAACCTTCGAATTGTAATACAAGTTGAGCAAGACGCTAGCGGGTGAAACGAGTTGGTGCGTTTCATTCAGTAACTGCCGCGTCCAGGAATCGCGCTTGTGGAAACCTATCGAGATCAGCTGACCGTTGGTTTGTCTGAAAGCAATCAATGAAGCGCCAGCGCTACGGTCATGAAGCTAAGAAAATTGTTTCATTGGCTTTGTCTCCCATGTGAAGAAAGTCAGTGGCGCAACGGTAGATGTCTCTCGAACCTTGCTCTACGTACGGCCTGCATCAGCGGTGCGCAGTGATGCGATCTCCAGAAAGGTCCATCTGTATTTCGGCGATTAGTCCCTGAGGAGACATATTGAATTGCACAAAGGTCGATCGCTGTTCTGCATGCAGCGGGTTTTGCCACCGCGCCCAAAACGTGTCGTGGTGCCAGTGGGTCAAGTCCGCAATCTCTCCGCCGCCATATTGGAGTCGCAAGGTATCCCCTTCGAGCCACACCCTAACATCCAGTCCAAGTTTGTCGCGATAAACTCCGGCATACTGCGAAAGGGGGAGTGTTGGTGTCGTTCCTTTGAGCTGTGAAGCTTCAAACTTTCGCGTTGCTTCGATCGATTGTTGCAGGCTTCGCGTCCACGACTCGTGATACTCTGCGCTGTAAGCCTGCGTTGGAATCCCGAGATAATAATCCATGATCCGTGACGCGATGGCGTTATTTAGCGCGGGGCCGGCCTTCCATGAATTAATCAACACCACGACGCCTAAGCCCGAATCGGGCAGCAGCACCAGGAACGCAGTCTGGCCATCGCCAGTGCCGGAATGCCAAAGCATGCGATTACCGCGATAGTCAAAAACCTGCCAACCCAAGCCGTAAGCCGCAAAATACTTTATTTGTCGAGCCAGGCGAAATGCCGCGTTTGTCGGTATCACGATCTGGGGCGAATGCATCTCGTTCATTGCCGCGGAGCTCAGAATCCGTTTGCCCTGAAACGTTCCATCACCGAGTTGAAAGATCATCCATGTCGCAAGGTCGGCCGCACTGGATTGGATTGCTCCTGCCGGCGCCGTCATGTCGCGTGGCGTCCCTTCTCGTGGGGTCACGCGCTGAACGCCGTTAACAAGAGCATGGCCGGAAGCGATGTTCCCCATTGCCGGCGCCAAGGCGAAGACCGCCGTTGTTCGCTTCATGCCGAGTGGAACAATGATTCGCCGTGTGATGAGGTCTTCCCAGGTTGTGCCGGCCGCTCTGGCGGCAGCTTCACCAGCAATCGTAACGCCGATGTTCGAGTAAACCGATTGGGTGCGAAAGGGAGCCGCAATTTCCATGTTCTTAATCAGGCCAAGGAGTTGGGAACGATTCACATTTGTGAAGTACCAGGCGCTGTTCGTCGCACGGACACCGGTGCGATGGCACAAGAGATCCCGCATCGTAATGTTGGCGGTCAGGTAGGGATCGGGAAACTCTATTGTCGGTATGTATCGTTTTACCGGATCGTCCCAAGACATTTTCTTTTCGTCCACCAACGAAGCAATTGCCGCTACAGTGAACGATTTTGTTAACGACGCGGCATCAAAGATCGTGTTCTCATCAATTGTTTCCGGTTTCCCCATCTCTCGCACACCATATCCCCTGGCGGCGATTACCTTTCCATCTTTCACAACCGCAACGGCAACGCCGGGAATTTCCCAGTCCCTGACTGTCGCTGCAACGTACTCATCCAACTCTTTTGGAAAACTTTGAGGAGATTGTTGGGCAAAGGCGAAGTTGCTGAATGTTACTCCTACGCAAATGATCACCGCCAACACCGCGCGTTCGCCAATTAATAATTTCTTTCGCGTCGCTGTCATAGTTAGTTACTTCCCTTGCGTTGCATGCCTTAATGTTTGCCGTTAAGAACTGAATAAGTCTTTACGCATTGCCATCTCCCAGACCTTTTGACCCACACATCCATGTACAAGTACTTATTTTCATAACCCTGGCCTCTGTTTTTTCCTTTGACGGTGTCCTTGCCGGTTACGACTGCCGTGGTCCCATAAAGTTCTTGGTCTAATGCAACTTCTCTCTTGTGCACTTTGCCGCCCTTGATAACGCAAACAATCTTCGTTGTATTTCGGATATCCACGCTTGGATCGCCTCGCAGGACAACCAGGTCGGCGACCTTTCCAGGAGCAATGGTTCCATAGGAATCTGAGATGCCGAGCACTTGCGCGCCGTTTCGGGTTGCCGCGGAGATTGCTTCCAACGGCGTCAATCCGGCTTTTGTCACTAGCAATTCCAACTCAGTGTGGATGTTAGGAAACTGCCGGGTTGCCGGAGTTTCTTGAACGTCTGTGCCGGCGACAATTGGGATTCGGCGAATGTGCGCGCGCATCGTGAACATGTATGACCATTCGGCCATTTGTTGGGGATTTTGAAATATTTTTCCCTTTTCAGTCTTTACCAACTGAGAGATAACAACCATGGTCGGATCAAGAAAAGTCCCTTTCGAGAGCATCAATTGCAATAAGTCGCTAATTGCTTTCGATTCAACGCCCGCTGAGTTGTAATCAAGTAGTGGATAACTACCAGCGTATTGCTGTGGAACTCTTTCCATCCCTTCCGCGACGATCAAATTGCTGTGTGAGATCACATCGACGCCGGCGCGCACAGCATCGCTAGGCCTGCCGGGATAAATCGCCGCGTGACTCCAAACCTTGAGTCCCTGTCGGTGTGCTTCGGCGGTAATCTTCGCCACGATTTCAGGCGCTAGATCGGTGTAAATCTTGATTCCGGTTGCGCCGGTCGCCTTAGCTTCGCTAACGGCTTTTGCAATATCAGTTCCTGACGTAATCGCCCTGGCCCACGGTGCCTCGCCTCGAGGTCGTCCATGTGAGATTTGGTCAACGCGCCTGTCAGTCAGCAAGTGCGTCGGACCAGCCATCAAGGCGGAAAAATAAACTCGCGGGGACTCCACGGTCCCGTCGGCGGCCGTCTTAGCCAATTCCGCAAGGGCGATAGCGTCGCCCGCCATGTCACGCACCGTGGTGATACCGCCGAGGAATGCAAAGCGGCGGAGCGCCTCTTCCGCTTCCTTGCTACGCAAGCCGAGCATGAAGTGGTAATGAGAATCGATTAAGCCGGGAATCAAATAATGCCCGGTCAGATTCATCATCGTCGCGCCCGCAGGAAGCCGCTTCTTCCTGGTGGCAAAAATGTCCGCAATGCGATCGCCGGAGATTACCACGGTCATATTGGGCACAGGTCGGCCGCCATTTCCATCGATCACCGTCACGTTTGTGAGTACGAGTATGCGGTTCGTCTTTGTCAGCGGATAGGCACTGAACACCGATGCCACCAGACAAGTGGCAAGACTAGCGCCAGAAAACAGCCACAGGTTGGAACGCTTCATGATGTTCGGGCCTCCTCAAAAAGAAATTCTATCAGCGTGGCCCTGAATAAAGTGAATTCCTAACTAGAGCCAAACAAAATGCAGAGCGAGGAAAGTCGGCGAGTGCGGACACCTCCAAGGGCTTCCCCCGCTCCCCAGATTGGCAAGTGCCTTTCTGGGATTCGAATGATTGATTTCATGTCGACTCAAGGACAGGTCGTCTTACTCTGAGCACATTTATCCTGAATGCGAGCAGGCAGAGTCTAGCCCCTCCGGCCCGTCAGTGTATTGAACAATCGAAACTTTGTGGAATGATATTAGCTTCGGGAAAAGGCCTGACGGTATTGAGCTGGAGTCATTTCCATAAAGCGTTTGAAGGTTCTGGAAAAGTGACTTTGGTCGGAAAACCCGGCGCCAGAAGCGATCGCTGCCAGGGAGGTATCGGACGCACAAAGCTCGTGGCAGGCGTGTTCGATGCGAAGCTGACGAATGTATTCTCCGATGGTACAACGATAAAACCGACGGAATCCGCGGGCCAGATGAACCGGATGTACGCCGACTGAAGTTGCGATCTGAGCAACAGTCAAGGGCCCGGAGAATTGTTCCCGGAGAAGGTCCCGGGCGTGGGCCAACCAGTGCGGGGGCTTGCAGTCTGATACTTTGATCTGGCGACGTGAAACCTCTGCGAGCATTTCGAGCGCGAGACCTTCTACGGCAAGAGGTGAAGCATCGTCCATTTGATGAAATTCTTTATACAGGGTCATGAGAAGCCGGCTCAACAACCCCCCACGAGAGTGCACCGATTTATCAAGGGACAAAGAGTATTCGCTTGTCCGGTCCAACCATTGAGGTGCGACCTCGACGCTGAAGGCTCGCACCTCTAAGGAAGAGATTTCCAACGAGTGAGTTTCATTCGGGGGAAGAAACTGTACTGTGAGTGGTTGATACTCCCGAACCTCGCTGCCATAGATTTCGGCACAGCGTCCCTTCAAGGCGATGCAAAACACAGCTTGCTCATGTGAGTGTCTGGGAACGCTCGTATTTGCATAATACAACCCCTCCATCATTTGAAAACCCGATACGTATCGTGTTTTTATCACGCTGCTCGGAAAGACGGACTGTGTAAGGCT